>SKKY01000086.1 GCA_007123515.1 Clostridia bacterium | reverse complement strand
TACCGTGGGGCACACGGGAACTAACGCTTGTGGAGATTGTGTAAGACCTCAGCTAATGAGGCGGTAGTCATTGAAACAAGAAGCCCCCACTTCTATAAGTGGTGGGAGTATGTCACTAATGTATCATCTTGATTTTTTTGCCGGATTGTATTACAGTAGACAGGCATTTTCGAAAAGGGTGTATAAAGTATGGCTGATCAATTTATAAGTTTATATACAGACGGAGCTTGCTCTAATAACCAGGAACGGATCAATTTCGGAGGCTGGGGAGCGGTGATGTTTTTTAACGATCACTATAAAGAGCTTTATGGTGGCGAAAAAAATACGACCAACAACCGCATGGAATTAATGGCTATTATCAAAGGATTGGAAGCCATAAAAAGCAGTAATCTTCCGGTTGTGATTTATTCTGACTCTGCCTATATCGTTAATTGTTTTAAAGATCAGTGGTATGTAAAGTGGAGAAAAAATGGCTGGGTGAACGCAAAAAAAAATCCGGTTGAAAACAAAGACCTCTGGGAATGGCTGCTGGAACTCGTGGAAAATAAGATTGGAAAAGAAAAAGTCACCTGGGTTAAAGTAAAAGGTCACTCGGGAGATAAGTATAACGAGATCGCTGACGAGCTTGCAAGAAAAGGAGCCGAAGAAGTTCAGGAACAATCATAAAACCCTGTAGGGTTATGATATAAAGTAAATAAGACAGTTCGAAAGCCCCCTGTCTAAAAAATACTAAGGCGACCATATTTACTGTGTAAATATCAGGAGTCTGCTTATTTTTAGAAGCAGACTCTTTTTTTTGGAAAGCATTCTTTGTATTTTGAATTAATGGGCCCAAAAGAAGGGATGGAAAAAATGGAAAACTCACAAATGAAACTACTTTCAAGAACGGCAATTGTCGCAGCGCTTTATGCTGCTCTGACAGTGGCCCTTTCGCCGATCGCCTTTGGACCGCTACAGTTTAGAATCTCTGAAATTCTGGTACTTTTAGTAGTAATAGAAAAAAGGTACATTACTGGTTTAACGATCGGGGCCGTGCTTGCGAACTATTTTAGTCCGCTGGGTTTTGTCGATATGGTTGTCGGCGGTAGTGCTACCTTTATCAGTTTGTACCTTATGACAAAAACAACCAATCTGTACCTGGCAGCATTTTATCCCTGTATCGTTAATGGAATTATGATCGGAGCCATTCTTTCCTATTTTTATGCGCTTCCTTTCTGGTTAATTTCTTTACAGGTTTTCATCGGACAGGTAGGTGTGATCTACCTTGTAGGGATACCAGTCTATAAATATCTTGTCTCGAGAAACCAAGAACTGATTTCGAAAATAAAGATTTAAATTTTGTTAAAATCAGGGATATTGACTTTTTTTGCTTCTCGAGTATATTAGATATGGGATGTTTTGTTTATTTACGAGAGGAGAGAGCAGCTTTGATTAGTACCAGAAATGAGCTGTTGAGAGTAGGAATTGATCTTGGATCGACTACAATCAAAATTGTGGTTCTAAATGAAGAGGACCAAATAATTTATAAGCAATATACGAGACACTTCTCTGAAACCAGAGAAACATTTAAATGCATGCTAAAGGAACTAATTGAACAATTTGGGAATCATCCTATGAGTTTTGCGATGACCGGCTCCGGAGGTCTTTCTTTAGCGGAATCTCTTGGTCTTTCCTTTTTTCAGGAAGTCATCGCTTCTACGGAAGCGGTGGAGAAAAATTTTGATCATGTTGATGTGATCATTGAACTAGGCGGGGAAGATGCTAAAATTACTTTCTTTGATAAGAATATTGATCAGAGAATGAATGGATCCTGCGCAGGCGGAACGGGCGCCTTTCTTGATCAGATGGCTGCACTGCTTGAAACGAGTGTCGCTGATCTAAATGAGCTGGCTAAGGACTTCACGATCATTTATCCGATTGCGTCCCGTTGTGGAGTCTTTGCCAAGACGGACATTCAGGCTTATCTGAATGAAGGAGCCAGCATAGAAGACATCGCAGCCAGTATTTTCCAGGCAGTTGTTAACCAAACACTTGGTGGTTTGGCCTGTGGTAAAAGAGTCAGGGGTAATATTGCCTTTCTTGGTGGACCACTGTTTTTCTTAGACCAACTTAGACAACGTTTTATAGAAACACTGCAATTGACTCCGGAACAGGTGTTGTTTCCGGAAGATGCCCAATACTATGTGGCACTTGGTGCTGCCATGCTGGCAGAAGAAGAGAGCCAGAGCATCATTGAGGTCTACCATAAGTTAAAAAATCTTACATTGTATGATGATGAAATAAAGAACATGAAAGTATTATTTAATAACCCTGAGGAGCATCAGGAATTTCTTGAAAAGCATGGTAATTCGCTGCCTAGAACAACTTTTTCTGAGACCAAAGGCCCTTTGTATCTTGGAATTGATGCCGGTTCGACAACGACCAAAGCCATTCTCCTTGATCAGGATAACCGGATTGTCTACCAGTTCTACCAGGGAAATAAGGGAACGCCCTTAGTATCAGCTCGCAGTATTTTAAGTGAGATTTACGCACAGATGGAAGAAGAATCCTATATTAAGTCCGTTTGCGTAACTGGTTACGGAGAGGGGCTTATTAAGCATGCTCTTTCGGCTGATTTTGGTGAAGTGGAAACCATGGCTCACTATAAAGGGGCTGAATATTTCCTTCCCGGTGTAGACTTTATCCTGGACATCGGAGGTCAGGATATGAAATGCCTGACAATCAAAGACGGCTTTATAGAAAAAATTCTCTTAAACGAAGCTTGTTCATCCGGTTGCGGATCATTTTTAGAAAGCTTTGCGAGATCGCTAGATATTGAACTGATGGATTTTATTGAAAAGGGACTATATGCAAAATATCCGGTAGATCTCGGAACCCGCTGTACCGTCTTTATGAATTCAAAAGTAAAACAGGCTCAAAAAGAAGGAGCCACCATCGGTGATATTTCAGCGGGGCTGGCCTACTCAGTAGTGAAAAATGCTCTTTACAAGGTTATTAAGATTGGACCGAGCAATGAATTAGGTGAAAAAATTGTAGTACAGGGCGGAACCTTCTATAACGATGCTGTGTTGCGAGCCTTTGAAAATATTACCGGAAGAAATGTAGTCCGTCCGGAAATTGCCGGACTGATGGGGGCTTTCGGATGTGCCTTAGTGGCAAAAGAAAAGCAGGAAGCTCAAAGATCATCAATCATTTCCCATCAGGAACTGCAGGATCTGACATATGAAATTTCACATACCCGTTGTAAAGGCTGTACCAATCATTGTTTGTTAACGATTAACACCTTTAACAACAATCAAAAATACATTGCCGGTAACAAATGTGAATTTCCTATGGCAAAAACAGAATCAAAAGCAGAGGTTCCCAACCTGTTTAAAACCAAAAAAGAATTGATGTTTAACTATCAATCAAAAAATCAGGGCAGAAAAATCGGAATGCCCAGAGTTCTTAATGTATTTGAAAACTATCCGTTCTGGTTTACTTTTTTTGAAGAATTAGGTTTTCATACAGTGCTTTCCGATGAATCAACAAAGGTAACCTATGAAAAGGGAATAGAAACCATACCGTCAGAATCAGCCTGTTACCCGGCAAAAATTGTTCATGGACATATTATTGATTTAATAGAGCAGGGTGTAGAGACAATTTTTTATCCCTGTCTGAACAAGGAACTTAAAGAATATGATGAAGCTGACAATCACTTTAATTGTCCGGTGGTTTCCGGGTACCCGGAACTGATTAAAAATAATGTGGATCTAATAAAAGAGAGTAACATTGAGTATCTGTCACCTTTCCTTCCGTATGATAAAGACAGTAAAATGGCAGAGATTCTCTATGAGACATTTAAAAAATACGGATTAAGTAAAAATCAAATAGTCAAAGCGATTGCAGAAGGTCGTAAAGAAGATCAGCGCATAAAGATGGAAATTAGGAAAAAAGGTGAAGAGGCCCTTGATTTCATTGATACGCATCAGCTGATCGGTATCATTTTAGCCGGCAGGCCGTATCATCTTGACCGTGAGATCAATCATGGAATTGATAACATCGTAACGGGTCTGGGGATGGCCGTATTAACTGAAGATGCAGTGGCTCACTTAGCTTCATCAGCTAGTAAAAGGGAGATTCTTAATCAGTGGACATACCATGCCCGTCTCTTTAGAGCTGCAGAAGTCGTCAATCAGAGAAACAATCTGTCTTTAGTGCAGGTTAACTCCTTTGGCTGCGGGATCGATGCTGTTACCTCAGATCAGGTTGCTCAAATTCTTTCAGCCGGGAATAATATGTATACCCAGATTAAAATTGATGAAGGAAGTAATATGGGAGCTGTGAAGATCAGGCTTCGCTCATTAAAAGCAGCAATTGCGAATCAGTGCAAAAAGGATCAAATGATTGTTACGGAGTATGAACCGTATGAGCGTGTCATTTTTACTAAAGAAATGAAAAAAAATCATACTATCTTAGTTCCTCAGATGTCTCCATTTCATTTTGGGCTGCTGCAAAGTCTGTTGGGAACCGAGCATTACCATGTGGATGTTCTTCCGGAGATTGATCCGGCAGCGGTTGAACGAGGTGTGCAGCATGTGAATAATGATGCCTGCTATCCGACTATTATTGTCGTGGGCCAGATTATGGAAGCGATTTCCTCCGGGAAATATGATACAGATAATCTTTCGGTACTGATTTCACAGACCGGGGGAGGCTGCAGAGCCAGTAATTATATATACTTTATTCGAAATGCTCTGCGGGAAAGTGGCTATAGCCATATTCCGGTTATTTCCTTTGCTCCGACCCAGATAGAGAAGAATCCGGGTTTTACACTACCTTTACGATTGGTTCGTAAAATGGTGTTAGGAGCCGTCTATGGAGATTTATTGATGCGTTTGGTGTTAAGAACACGGCCCTATGAGAAAATCGCAGGCTCCACCGATACGCTATTTAGATACTGGGAGGAAAAACTCTCAGAGGAGATGCCTCAACTAAATAAGGATCTCTTTAAGAAAAATGTAAGCAGGATTATTGATGATTTTACAGCTCTTGAGATTGCTGATGAAGAAAAGCCGAAAGTGGGCATTGTTGGAGAAATCCTGGTTAAATATCACCCAACGGCTAATAACAGCATTATTGATTATCTTGAGAAAGAAGGAGCTGAAGTGGTCTGCCCGGATCTTTTTGATTTCTTCCTTTACTGTGCGCATAACCAGGCCTACAATTATCGTCATCTTTCAGGAAGCTTTATGTCGATGATTTTTTCTGATTTGTTTATTGATTATGCTGAAAAAACCAGAGATATTGTCAGGGATGCCCTGGAAGGTCATCCTCGTTTCCATGGACCGATCCGATTCAAAAAACTTGTGAAGATGGCAAAGCCCTTTGTTTCATTAGGTAATCAGACAGGAGAAGGCTGGCTTTTAACAGCCGAAATGGCGGAGCTTGTGGATTATGGTGCTAAAAATATTGTTTGCATGCAGCCGTTTGCCTGTTTGCCGAATCATATTACCGGTAAAGGAATGGTTAAGGAATTATCAGAAAGAATTGATGCCAATATTGTAAGCATTGATTATGATCCCGGGATTAGCGAAGTGAATCAGATGAACAGGATTAAACTGATGCTTTCAAAAGCCTTTAAGGAAAAGCCAAAGGAAGAAAAGAAAAACAAACGGCACTACAAAAAACTCATTTGATCAGATGAAGTTGTTAGTTTATAATATAGCTATAAGACAGAAAGTGAGGGGTTCATTTGGAGAAAGAGCTATTAAGAGAGAAATCTCTGCAAAGAGCGGCTGAATTGAAATCAAGAATTCAGGATTACCTGGATGTGAAAGACAGTATTACAACAGGTATTGAAGAGAAAGAAGCCATTACAAAAAGGCAAGAAAAAATAAAGTTATACTTTAAGGCAACAGAAGAAGAGTGGAACGACTGGAAGTGGCAGATTAAGAACAGGATTGCTGATGCGGAAACGCTATCTGAATTTATTACGGTTCCGGAGACAGAAAAGGAATTGATTACCCAGGTGGGTGAAATGTACAGGTGGGGTCTTAGCCCATACTATTTATCACTGATAGATCCTAAAAAGGGAACCTGTGATCCAATCTATCTGCAGTCGATTCCGACAGGAGCAGAAAATGTGGTGAAAACCGCTGACTTTGATCCAATGAAAGAGAGTGAAACAAATCCTGCAGACTGTGTGACCAGACGGTATCCAGATCGCCTGATTATTTATGTGACTAACCAGTGCGGTATGTACTGTCGTCACTGTCAGCGCAGAAGAAACATTGGTGAGACAGATAAACCAAAGTCAAGAGAAGAGCTGATGAATGCCTTTGACTATGTCAGAGCCAATCCGGAAATCCGTGATGTTCTTTTAACCGGCGGAGACTCTCTGACACTAGGGGATGACTATATAGACTGGATTTTGACCGAATTACGCAGCATTCCTCATTTGGAAATCATCAGAATGGGCTCAAGAATGCTGGTTACGATTCCGCAGAGGGTCACAGAAAATCTGTGCAATATTATTAAAAAGCACCATCCTGTGTTTGTTAATACGCACTTTAATCATCCGATAGAAATCACAGAGGAATCAAAGAAAGCCTGTGAAATGCTGGCTAATTCAGGAGTTCAGCTGGGCAATCAGGCGGTATTGTTAAGAAAAATTAATGATGATAAATATGTGATGAAAAAAATGAATCATGAACTCTTAAAAATTCGTGTTCGTCCTTACTACATCTTCCATGCTAAGGCAGTGGCTGGTACAGAGCACTTCAGGACGACGGTGGATAAGGGTGTTGAAATAATCAGGTCGCTCCGCGGTTATACATCCGGTTTGGCGATTCCGACCTTTATCGTCAATGCACCAGGTGGTAAAGGAAAAACACCGATGGTACCGGACTATGTCGCTTGCAAGGGTGATGGTTCGATCACACTTAGAACCTGGGAAGGAATAGAGATTCCCTATTCTAATGAAGAACTAGACGAAGAAGAAGCCTATTAATCACTCAGGGGTCCATCCCCTGAGTTTTCTCTTTTAGAAGGGTTTTTTTTAGGCTATAATTAAAAGTCAGAATCCGTTCAAAGGAGAATTATATTGGAGCATATAAAAATTATTGCAAAAGAAATGCAATGGGGACAAAAATACATTGAAAATATCATAACGCTTCTTGATGAAGGCAATACGATTCCGTTCATTGCCCGTTACCGAAAAGAAGCCACGAACAGCATGGATGAGACAAAACTCAGAGAAATTGAAGCCAGGCTGTCCTATCTCAGAAACCTTGATAAAAGAAAAGAAGAAGTGCTGCGAATTATTGATGAACAAGGAAAACTAACAAAAGAGCTTGCTGAACAAATACAGACAGCTCAAAAACTGCAGCTGGTAGAAGATCTTTATTTACCATATCGCCAGAAAAGAAGAACACGGGCGACACTGGCAAAAGAAAAAGGGCTGGAGACCTTGGCAAAGGCTATATTAGAAGATGCGTCTGCTTCTCTTAATCAATTGGCCGAAGCATATCTCGATCCTGAAAAAGAATTGCACACTGTAGAAGAGGTGCTTAAGGGTGCTGCCGACATTATTTGCGAATACATCCAGGAAGATGCGCCCATACGGGGGCAATTAAGAGATCTTTACAGAAAGCAGGCTGTGGTAAGCGTTAAAAATCTTACAAAAGAAGAGTCGGTCTATGATCGCTATTATGACTTTGAAGAACCTGTTTCAAAGATTTTGCCTCACAGGGTGATGGCGATTAACCGCGGAGAAAAAGAAGGGTTTCTGCAGGTTAAGGTAGCGATCGAAGAAGAGAAAATAAGCCGTATTATCCAGCAGTCCTTTTTTTCAGACAAAGCTAAAAAAGGTCGTGAAGCGTTCTATGAGGCCGTTACACATGATACCATCAAACGCTTGCTACATCCTTCTGTTGAGCGGGAGATCCGCAACGAATTAACAGAGGCAGCACAGATAAAAGGGATTAAGGTCTTTGCCGATAATGTGGAGAGTCTGTTATTGCAGAGCCCTGTTAAAAAGCAGGCGATTTTAGGCATTGATCCGAGTTACCGCACCGGATGTAAACTGGCTGTGATTAATGAATCAGGACAAGTCCTTGATATCGGAGTGATTTATCCTCATCAGCCTCAGAATAAAGTGGCAGAAGCAAAAAAGAAGCTGCTTGAACTTATCGGAAAATGGGAAGTGGATTTGATTGTCATCGGTAACGGAACGGCCTCAAGAGAGACCGAGTCTTTGGTGGCTGCCCTGATTCAGGAACATCAGCCGGATCTTTCCTTTGTGATTGTCTCAGAAGCCGGAGCCTCAGTGTATTCTGCTTCTGTGCTGGCTAAAGAGGAATTCCCGAATCTGGATGTCTCAGAAAGAAGTGCGATCTCGATTGCCAGAAGAGTTCTTGATCCGTTGGCTGAACTGGTGAAAATTGAGCCCCGTTCAATTGGCGTGGGCCAGTACCAGCATGATATTGCCGGAAAAACGTTGGATGAAAGTTTAAAGAATGTGGTGGAGTCCTCGGTAAACCGGATTGGAGTTGAAATCAATACGGCTAGTGCCAGCCTGCTGCAATATGTAGCCGGTCTTAATAAGACGATGGCCAATAACATTATCCAATACCGGGATCAGCACAAGGGCATTCAAAGCCGGAAAGAATTGTTGAAGGTGCCGAGGCTCGGGGAGAAGGCCTTTGTTCAGGCTGCCGGATTTATCAGAATCAGAAATGGCAAAAATCCCTTGGAAAACACATCGGTTCATCCGGAATCATATGCAGTTGCTGAAAAGATTCTTGCGATGAATGGGTTTTCACCAGAAGATCTTCGTAATAAGGAAACGCAAGAATCTATCTATGAGGCATTACGAAAAATAGATGCCCGGATCCTTTCAAAAGAACTCGATTACGGAGTAGAAACCATTATGGACATTATTAACGATCTGATGAAGCCGGGCAGAGACCCACGTGAGGATTTACCTAAGCCTTTAATGCGTAATGATATAGTGAAGCTTGAAGATCTGCACCCCGGAATGGTTTTAGAAGGTACGGTGACCAATGTGGTTGATTTTGGAGCGTTTATTGATATTGGTTTAAAAAATGACGGACTCTGCCATATTTCCGAATTGTCAGGGCGGTTTATCCGGCACCCGATGGAAGTGGTGTCTGTCGGAAATATTGTGAAAACGAAAATTCTTGATGTCGACAAGAAAAAGGGAAGGGTCTCGCTTTCTCTTAAAAATATAGAGGGAAAAGGTGAAAAGAATTGATCGCACTGGTTAACGCAAGGATCCTGACAATGGATAAGCAGGATTATGAAAACGGAGTGCTGCTTATTGAAGACGGGAAAATAAAAGAGGTTGGAGAAACGATTAAAATTCCAAAAGACGCAGAAGTTATCGATCTTAAGGGACAATATTTATTGCCCGGATTTGTTGATGCTCATACTCATCTAGGGATTTATGAGGAAATTTACGCTCATGAGGGTGATGATGTAAATGAGATGTCAGAACCGGTGACCCCGCAGCTTAGAGCCATTGATGCGATTAATGTTCATGACATTGGATTTAATGATGCATTAAAGGGTGGTGTAACCACTGCGATGATTGCTCCCGGAAGTGCGAATGTAGTGGGTGGAACTGTTTGTATTATGAAAACCGCCGGAAAAAGCTTTAATGAAAGAATGATCAATGACTGTGCCGGTATGAAGGTGGCTTTTGGAGAAAATCCAAAAGAAGTCTATGGCAGTGATAAGAAAATGCCTTATACAAGAATGGGGATTGCCTCACTTCTTCGTGATGCTCTTGTCGAGGCGGATAATTACCGAAAAGGTAAGGATAAAGAAAGAGATTTGGGCAAAGAATCGATGCTAAAGCTTCTAAAAAGAAAAATTCCTCTGCGGGCTCATGCTCACAGAGCGGATGATATTATTACAGCTTTAAGAATTGCTGAAGAATTCAATCTGAAGATGATTATTGAACACGGAACGGAAGCGCATCTGACGATTGAAGAATTGGCAACGCAACAGGTTGCTGTCTGTATGGGGCCACTGTTAACGAGTCGGGCTAAGGTGGAACTAAAAGAAAAATCTTTTAAGAATCCGGGGATTTTACAAAGAAGTGGGATTAAAGTGGCTCTGGTTACCGATCATCCCGAAACACCGATTGATTATGCGGTCTTAAACGCGATTCTTGCCGTTAAGGAAGGAATGGATCGTAACGAGGCTTTAAAAGCGCTGACGATTAATCCTGCAGAGATTATGGGTATAGACAGGAAGACAGGATCGATTAAAGCCGGAAAAGATGCGGACCTGGTCGTCTGGAGTGGGGATCCTTTAGATATTATGAGCCGCACGGAGCTTGTATTTATTAATGGAGATATTGTTTATCGAAATGAGGAGTCTTAATGGAAATCAGATATCGCGCATCAAATTTGGAGGAGACTCATAAACTGGCTGAAGCGATCGGATCTAAAGTTTCAGCCGGGGACGTTATTTTACTTGATGGTGATCTGGGAGCCGGAAAAACCACATGGACACAAGTGCTGGCTAAGACCATTGGAGTTACAGATGTGGTAAACAGTCCGACTTTTAGTCTTGTTAATGAGTACCAGAGTGATAAAGGGATCTTCTATCATTTTGATTTGTATAGAATCGATTTTCCGCAAGAATTGTTTGATATTGGTTTTGAAGAATATGGAATGCAGAATGGGATTATGGTGATCGAATGGGCTCATAAGTTTATTGAGCTTATGCCTGAACCGTATCTTGCTATCTATATCAAACGATTATCCGACACAGAAAGAGAGTTTGTTTTTTCCGGAGATTCTCTGGATAAATTTGAAGCTGTAATAAAGGAGTTGGGATAACTATGCTGATCTTAAGTTTTGATACTTCGGCACAATCCTGTGGAGTGGCGTTGACTGATACAGAAAAAGTAATCAGTGAGATTCAGTTAAATAGAGGCAGCAAACATTCAGAACAACTCCTTCCGATGATTGATCATGTGCTGGGTAATGCTAAGAAAACGATTGGCGATATCGATCTGATTGTCGTATCATCCGGACCGGGTTCTTTTACCGGAGTGCGTATTGCAGTGGCGACTGCGAAAGCTCTATCACAGGGTCGTGAGATTCCGCTTGTGGCCGTTAACTCCCTAGAGTTGCTGGCATCTAATTGCCTTTGTCCAAAAAGCCTGATTGTTCCGATGCTTGATGCCAGAAAAAATGAAGTCTATACAGCCCTTTTTCGTCGTAAAGAAGAGGGTTTGTTAAGGGTTTCGGAGGATTATCCTTCGAAACCTTCAGAACTTTTTACATCGCTGAAGGAAGAAGAGTCGGTTATTTTTCTGGGCGAAAATATTGAACCATATCGGGATCAGATTAAAGCGATATTAAAAGAACGTGCTCTGCTAGCTCCGGTCTCCTTTGGCAGCATCCGTGCTTCGGAAGCCGCTTTTTTAGGCCTTGAGAAATATAGAGCCGGTGATCTTGCCGATCATTTTGATCTGGCGCCGACCTATCTTAGAAAACCCGAAGCGGAAACTAGCTGGGAGGCAAAGCAAGGTGGATAACAGATTTATCATAAGGGCGATGACTCCAGATGATCTTGAGGAAATCGTAAAACTCGAAAAAGAATGCTTCACCGATCCCTGGTCTCTTTCGACATTTATCCAGGAAGTGAAATACAATCATCTGGCAAGCTATGTCGTAGTGGTGGATCAGAGTGAACCACCGGTGATTGTTGGATATGCCGGGATGTGGATTATTGGTGATGAGGCTCATATCACGAACGTGGCCGTACTTCCTGCCTACAGAGGTCATGGACTGGGTAAAGCGCTAATGGTTCGCAAGGTAAAAGATTCGATAGTTGCCGGAGCTGATAAGATGTCTTTAGAAGTTCGTATTAGTAATGAGACAGCTATTCAATTATATAAAGGTCTTAACTTTAAAGAAGCGGGTATCCGCAGAAAATATTATGAAGACAATAAAGAAGATGCCCTGATTATGTGGAAATACTATGAGGAGGACTAATTTTGGAAAAAACGCTGATTCTGGCGATTGAGTCAAGTTGTGATGAGACAGCGATCGCTATTGTGGAAGATGGCCATACGATACATTCAAATATAATTTCTTCTCAGATTGACCTGCATCAGAAATACGGAGGCGTGGTTCCGGAGATTGCCTCAAGAAAACATCTCGAGACGATTAATTATTTAATTAAAGAGGCTATGGAAGAAGCCGGTCTGACCTTTAATGATCTGACCCATATTGCTGTAGCGAATATGCCGGGTCTTATCGGAGCGCTTTTAGTCGGGGTCTCAACGGCCAAAGCGTTGGCCTATTCGACCGGGAAGCCTCTTTTGGCTATCAACCATATTGAAGGGCACATCTATGCTAATTTTCTGGCCTATCCGGATCAGCTGCGTTTTCCTCTGGTTTGCCTGATTGTTTCAGGTGGACATACGATGCTTGTGAAAATGGATGATCATGGGGAATATAGCGTGTTGGGCAATACGCGTGATGATGCTGTTGGAGAGGCTTTTGATAAAGTTGCGAGGGTGCTGGGCATCGGCTATCCCGGCGGACCGGTGATTGACAGGCTGGCTAAAGAAGGCAACGAGGATGCAATTGATTTTCCGAAAGCGTCTCTTGAGAAGGGATCGCTTGATTTTAGCTACAGCGGATTAAAGTCGGCGGTCTTAAACTGGATTAATCGTGAAAAAAT
>SKKY01000141.1 GCA_007123515.1 Clostridia bacterium | reverse complement strand
TCAACAGCTGTTTCAAAATCAGCATCAGCAAAAATAATGTTAGGGTTTTTCCCGCCAAGTTCAAGTGCAAGCTTCTTTACATTAACGCTTGCTGCCTGCATAATTTTCTTTCCGGTAACCACACCGCCGGTAAAAGAAATTAGATCGACATCGATGTTAGCAGATAATTCTGCACCTGCGGTATGACCGGGACCAAGAACCAGATTAGCCACACCAGCAGGCACTACGGCTTCTTCCATAAGTTCAAAGACTTTTATTGTAGTAAGAGGTGTGATCTCGCTGGGCTTCATAATCAGGGTGTTACCGGTAGCTAATGCCGGAGCTAGTTTCCAGGAGGCTTGTAGTAGCGGATAATTCCATGGTGTAATTTGACCGCAAACACCTACAGGTTCGCGAACAACCTTGCTGATGGAGTTTGGTACCGGAGACGCGATCAGTTCTCCGCCGTCTTTATCGGCGATTTCTGCATAATAGCGAAAGACTCCGGCAATATCGTCCATGTCACCACGGCTTTCCTCGACGGTTTTACCCGTATCTAAGGATTCCAGCCTAGCCAGTTCTTCTTTATCTCTTTCTATTAATTCGGCAATTTTCCTTACGATAGCTCCGCGCGTGGTTGCAGGAGTAGAAGACCATTCACCCTTATCAAAGGCTGTTCTTGCAGCAGCGATCGCTGATTTTGCATCGGAGGCATCACCTTCCGGAACCGTAGCAATCACTTCCTGATTATATGGATTAATAATCTCCCGGGTATTACCTGAAATAGATCCCACCCATTGGCCATTAATGTATTGTTTTTTGATAGACAAACTAACCAACTCCAATCTCAATATTAACTTTATTAAAAATTTATTTAACAATATAAATAGTAGCATATCTTATTTATACTGTCAAAAATCAAGTTTAGCGGTTGACATTTATGATAAACAAGGTATCATAAAGTTTATGAAAAAGATTTAATAAATTTTTAATACGCTTTACCTTATAGTAAAAGGAGCGGTTTTTATGAGTGAAAATAACGAAAAATCTCAAATTAAAATAGAGGAAGCCAAAGATAAAGTGATTGGAGCTATTGCTGAAACCATGGATTTGTATGGCGTAACGCCGGCTGCTGCGAATCTATATGCGACCATGTATTTTAAGGATCAGATGACGCTTGATGAAATGCGTACGGAACTGGAGATGAGTAAACCGAGCATGAGCACCAGCGTTCGTAAGCTTCAGGAAATAGCGATGGTTAAAAAAACATATACACGGGGTTCCAGAAAGCATACTTATGTAGCTGAGAAAAATTTCTTCCGTTCTTTTATGGTATTTTATTGCCAGATGTGGGAACGGGAAGTAAAAATTAATATGAATGCTATTGAGGAAGCCCAGGATGACTTACTCAATGTGATTAAAGAGTCTTCGAGTACACCAGCGATGGTGGCCGAGGCAAAGAAATACTATGATCAATTAGAAGAATCTAAAACATATTATCACTGGTTAGAAGACCTAATTGAAAACATAGAAACTGGTAAGATTTTTGAGTGCATTCCTAAAAAACAGAAAGAGTCATTGACATAAATATAGGACTGCTTGATCATATGAACCGCACTCAATCAAAGGAGGGTTTTAATGCAGAAAAATAATTGACGACCTGGATATTTTGGGTTGCACTTGTCTCTTCAGGAGTAAGAGATGAGTTTGTTTTTTATTAAGTTTGTTAAAAAAATTCTTAACAAATTTGATGCTAAGCATTTTTTGAAAATTTAAAAAAAACAAAGGAGATTATTAAAATGAACAAATGGAAAAAAGTACTAAGTGTTACCATGGTCTTAGTGATGGCTATGTTACTTGCTGCGTGCGGAGGCGCCAGCGGGCAGGCAGGAGCTGAGCCATCCGAACCGGAAACCCTCGGAAATGGTGAGAAATTAACGATCAGTCAGATTAACTGGGCAGAAAACATTGCAGTAACCAATATGTGGAAATCTATTTTAGAAGACAAAGGTTATGAAGTAGAGTTAACGGTCTTAGATATGGGCGTGACATTACAGGCATTGGAAAGCGGTGCGCTGGATGTTTGCTTAGAAATTTGGTTACCCGTCCAGGATGCGAATTACTATGAAGCCTTTAATGAAACGGTTAATTTTTCAGAAGCAACCTGGTTTGATAATGCAAAAGTAGGGCTTGTGGTTCCAACCTATGTAGAAGAAGTAAATAGCATAGAAGACTTAAACGAGCACAAAGAAATGTTTAATAGTGAAATTATCGGCATTGATCATGGTGCTGGTACAATGGATGTTACAGAAGAATTGATTCAGGAGTATGGTCTTGATTTTGAACTTATTGCAAGCTCAGAACCAGCCATGATCGCGAGTATTGCCAGCGCAATCAATGATGGAGAAGCTATTGTGTCACCACTATGGACACCACATTGGGTGTTTGCTGAATATGACTTGAAATTCCTGGAAGATCCGAAGAAGATGTATGGTGGAGTGGAAAAAATTCATCATGCGACAAGACTTGGATTTGCAGAAGAGTTTCCGGAAGTAAGCCAGTGGTTTAATAACTGGAAGATGACAGATGAAGAAATCGCCGAGCTTATTACCTACGTAGAAAGTGCAGAACAACCAATTGATGGGGCAGAACAATGGATTGATGAGAATCAAGAGTTAATTGGTGAATGGGTAAAGTAAAGAAATAAGTAAATAACTGAAAGAAAAAAGAAGTTGGTTCTCTCTCGTTTTTGGGAGAGACCAACTTCTTTTTATATACGTAAAAAAAAGAGAAGACACTCTGTTTGAAAGAGGTCTTCTCAGGAGAATCACTTTATGCTTTTGGGTTTATTGTACCTGCGTCGGCTGGATGTACTCCATGACGATAAAAGTCCGTTTCCATTGGTTCTAATGGTTTGCGTCCAAGGATTATGTCAGCGGCCTTTTCTGCTAACATTAAGACGGGTGCATGGATGTTCCCGTTAGTGACATAAGGCATAGCAGACGCATCAACGACGCGTACATTTTCAAGCCCATGAACCTTCATGGTTAACGGATCGACAACAGCCATTGGATCGGATGCGGGTCCCATCTTTGCTGTACAACTTGGATGAAGTGCAGTCTCGGCATCATTTGCCACCCATTCCAATATTTCCTCATCTGTACGAACAGAAGGACCGGGTGCGATTTCGCCCGAATTATAGGGGGCCATCGCTGGTTGAGACATAATGTCTCGTGATATCTTTATCGCTTCAATCCATTCACGACGATCCTGCTCGGTTGAAAGATAATTATAGACCATACTTGGATGCTCTTTAGGATTTTTCGAACGAATTTTTAATGACCCGCGGGCATCAGAATACATCGGCCCAATGTGAACTTGGAATCCATGATCAACATCCGCTTTTTGTCCATCGTAGCGTACGGCTACCGGGAGGAAGTGGAACATCAGGTTCGGGTAATCGACGTCCTCGTTTGAGCGAACAAAACCTCCACCTTCAAAATGGTTTGTGGCTGCCGGACCTTTGCGTCTGAGTAACCACTGTAAACCGATCC
>SKKY01000081.1 GCA_007123515.1 Clostridia bacterium | reverse complement strand
GTGTTTTTCTGCGTCTATTCTATCTCTGCACTTTTGCCGCTTTCTACCCAGGCATCGACTTCTGATACTTTGAATTTATATTGCCGTCCTATTTTCCTATAAGGAATAGCCTCTTTTTTAATCCAATTTCTGATTGTATCTTTGTAACCGTCAAATAACGGGCACCTTGAATAGTATTGTTAGAAATAGAAAAAGTGCCGAGGGTTAGTATTGATAGCCCGAGGCACTTTCTTATGTGGTTCTGCAATAATCAGGTAGTTCTTTGGACCATGGCAAACAATTCGCGATGACAGTATCATCCGATATATCGCTATTAGGCAACTGTTCAAATATATATATCAGATATTCAAAAGGCTTTAACTTGTTTTCCTTGGCTGTTTCAATAATACTGTAAATCATAGCACTTGCCGTAGCTCCCTTAGGCGTATTAGAAAATAACCAGTTTTTTCGGCCAATTACAAAAGGCTTGATGGATCGTTCAGCACGATTGTTACTTACTTCGATTCGGCCATCTTCCAAGAAAGCCACAAGCTTTTCTTTTTGATTAAGACTGTATGTAATCGCTTTACCCAGATAACTTTGAGGAAGAGCCAGTTCTTTTTGAACATGCAGCCAGGCAAAGTAGGCCTCGACAACAGGCCTTGAGAGCCGTTGTCGTTCCTCTTTTCTTTTTGTAAAATCAAGATCACAAAGTGACCGCTCAATTTCAAAAAGGCGGTTACAGTAGGCTAATCCTTCCTGGCAGGCAGTTAACGCAGACTCCGTATTTTTAGGAATAGACTTTAGAGCTTCATCATATTTTCGTCGGGCATGAGCCCAACAACCGGCAAGTGTCACATTTTCCAATTTATTGTAACCGGCATAACCATCCACATGAAGATATCCGCTAAAATTCTTTAAAAATTCCTTCGGATAACTTCCCGATCGACCTTCCCGGTAATTAAATAGGATGATCGGCACAGAGTCGCCACTGGTTCGGTACATCCACATGTAGCTGCTCTTGCTAGCCGGCCGGTTCGGCTCACATAAGACTTCTACTTCGGTCTCATCTGCATGCAGGATATCTTTTGTTTGCAACTTTTCATGCATTTTTTCATACAAAAGTTTTAACCAGTCATGAGAGGCTTTGATCATCCAGTTAGCCATTGTCTGGCGGGTAATCCGGATGCCATTATGTTTAAATTGCTGTTCCTGACGATAAAGTGGTAGAGCCTCCATATATTTTCGGGTCATTATGTATGATACCAACGAAGGAGACGCCAAACTCTTAGTAATCACCGGCGCCGGAGCCTTAGCCTTTATGACCGGAACCGTAATATCCTGTTTTTCGCAGCTGCGGCAGGAATAGATATAGCTGACATGTTCTGTCACAGATACTTTCGCAGGAATCACCGTTAATTCTGCCCGAACCTGTTTGCTCATTTCATGAAGTTCTTCGCCGCATTGAGTGCAGTCTTCTTCTGCAGAAAGACGATATTCGATGATCTCTTTTGGGAAATCCTTTAAAACAGAGGCCTTATGACCTTTCTTTTTCTTTTTTGGTTTCACAATCACTTCTTCGATAGCCGGTTCCGGACAAAAAACAACAGTCTCGGCTTCAGGCTCATTAAAGATAGAGATCTGATCAGGCATGCTCTTTTCACTGGAACTGCCAAATCTCTGCTGCCTGCTAAGTCGAAACTGCTCTTCATACCACTGCAAACGCGCAGACAAAGATTCGTTTTTTTGCTCTAATTCCAGGTATCTTTGTTCTAGCTCTGCACGTGAATATTCTTTTATGTGTTTAACTTTTTTAGGAATTATCATGAGATAATTATACCATAAAGGCATTGAAAAAACAAAGAAAAAAAGGCTCTAAAACCAATTACATCAATGCTTTCAGCGTTTTTTGCTCACAGTATTTTTCTTTGTGTTACCGGTTTATGAGCACTCTTTTGTTCTAAAGAAAGTCCGTCTAAGAGCCATCGCAATTCTCTTTCTGTGACATGTAATCCATGAACCCTAGAAGCATCCGGCCATTTAAAACGACTTTTTTCCAATCGCTTGTAGTACAGCCAAAAGCCATCTGCTTCCCATCGTAATATTTTAATTTTATTTCGCTGGCGATTGCAAAAGACAAAAAGTGTTCCGGCAAAGGGATCTTCTTTAAAAGATTCCTGTACAATGATTGATAATCCGTTGATTGATTTCCTCATATCCGTGCTTCCGCAGGCTAAGTAGACCTTATCGGGTTTTACATGGTTTAGCATAACTTAGAAAGCGTACTCACAAGATCTTTTAAAGTATGATGACAGAAACCGTCGGCAACTTCAACACGATAGCTGCCGATATGAATGGTTAATGATGCCTTTGTTAAAACTGCCGTTGAATCAGTCTTCTGAAATGCCGGCTCCAGTTTCACCCAGGGTTCATTTTGAGAAATGGATTCCTCTCTAATTTTTTTCAACCAATACCGTAGTGCTGTTACCTTAAGATCATTTTGCTGGCACCAGATCTCTTGAGTGAGCTGACTGCTCTTAAAATCTTCGACCCTTTGTTCCCATAATTTTCTATTCTGTGCAAAATTCATAAAAAAATACACCTCCTATGAGATGCATTTTCTACTATTGGTATGATAATTAAAAGGTGTCCGTTATTTGACGCTTACGAACAAAAGGCAGCTCATAAGCCAGTAAACCAAAGAAAAATATTATGATTCCAAAACGCTGGAAGCATTGATATGATTGGCTTTAAAGCGTTTTTTTCTTTGTGTTTTTAGTGCTGTTATGGTATAATCAATTTATGATAAATCCTAAAAAGGCAAGGAGTTTAACTGAATATTCTCGTGTTGATTTGGAGAAGCGTTGTCTGGAATTAGAGCAGAAAAACGAATCTTTATCAGTGCGTTTACAATGGTATGAAGAACAGTTTCGTCTTAGCAGGTAACAGAGGTTTGGCAGCTCCAGTGAAAAGAGTATGCCAGAACAAATCTCTATCTTTAATGAGCCTGAAGCCGAGGCTGTTGTTTTTTGTTCAGAACCAACGATTGAGCAGGTCTTGCCAAAAAACGGGAAGAAAAAGAAAGGCCATAAAGCCACTCTTATCAAAGATTTCCCTAAAAACATTATTGAATATCGGCTTACCTCAGAAGAAAGTGATTGTAACCAATGTGGACATCCTTTGCATGAGATAAGTACACAAGTACGAACCGAGTTGACTGTTACCTACTCAGGTGTCGGTCACATCTAACACTAACTGCTTACCCTGGTCCAAAGAATTACCTGATCACTGCAGAATAACATAAGAAAGCGCTGAGACTACTATAATTAATAGTCTTCAGCGCTTTTTTAGTCGTATGAATACTTTTCAATGTGTCCGTTATTTGACGCTTACTTTAATATAAATAAACGGTTATGTTTTAAAACCAGTTAATTGGCTCTGGTTTAAGGTTTTGAAAGATATGCTTGGTTTCCGTATATTCTTCAATGCCTAATTTGCCCAGTTCGCGCCCAATGCCGGACTGCTTATATCCACCCCAAGGTGCGTGTGGAAAG
>SKKY01000028.1 GCA_007123515.1 Clostridia bacterium | reverse complement strand
TTAGCCCGCAATAACTCCTCAGGAAGATTTTCCGGAGCTATATTATAGTAGTTAAGGGTTTCTTCAATAATATCTCTAAAGACAGGTGCCGCAGTCTGTCCTCCTGTTTTAAATTTCTGTGGGGAATCAAACATAACCAGACTTGCAAACCTCGGATTGTTAAGCGGAGCAAATCCAATAAATGAGGTAACTACCTCATTAGCAAGATATCCGCCATCCGGAGAAATTTTTTGAGCCGTTCCTGTCTTTCCGGAAATATGGAAACCATCGATTCTCGCTCGTCTCCCGGTTCCCTCCTCAACAACCAGATTTAAAGCTTCTCTCATTAAGGCGGACGTGTTTTCCGAAAGTACTATATTAGAAACGCCAGGTTGATTTTCCATAACTATATTGCCCTGTGCGTCAGTTGCCTTATGCATAATATAGGGCTTCATCAGATGTCCGTCAGCCACAATCGCTGAAAAACTCCGCAACAGTTGCAAAGGAGTAAAAGCATTGCCCTGACCAATAGAGCTGACCGATAAATCAAGTATCGTTGCTCTGTTTTCAGGAATCACATTACTAATTCGTTCTCCCGGCAAATCAATGCCTGTACGTTCGCTTAATCCAAAACCATGAATATATTTGTAAAAATCCGCCCTGCCAATTCTTTGTCCAATCTGAACATATCCGGAATTTGAGGAGTTCTTAAGCGCCTCGAACAGTGTTTGTTCACCATATCCTCTTGGATAGATAAATTCTTTGATATTATAATTCAACACCCTGATTGAACTTTCACATATAAAAACCTCATCCAAATCTACTTTTGCTTCCTCTAAAGCAGCAGCAGCTACAAAAGGTTTAAAAGTGGAGCCAAGCTCATAAATGGAATGAAGGGCAATATTACGATGGTTGTTAGTAGGATACGATCCATAAAAATTTGGATCAAAAGATGGATAGCTGGCCATTGAAACTATTTCGCCACTATGTACATCGTAAATAACAGCTAATCCCCTTTCAGCGCCCAGTTCTTCTGCGGCTTCAAAAAGACTTCGTTCTGTAATATATTGTATGTTCTCATCAATGGTCAGGTAAACATCCAAACCATCGGTTGAGGGAATAATCTGATGTATCGATGAGTTGATACCTCTTCCCTTAGAATCTTCTTCAATCAGAACTTTTCCGGGTGTTCCTCTTAGTACATCATCATAATACAATTCAAGTCCTTCAAGTCCCGTGTTATCCTGCCCGACAAAGCCTAACACATTAGCTAAAAACTGTCCTTTCGGGTAGACTCGCTTGCTCTCTTCAAAAAATAAAGATCCACGAAGACGGACTTCCCTCAGTGCTTCTGCCTGCTCATCTTCAAGAAAACGTTTAATCCACACAAAACGATTTTGACGGTTCACAGAATCAACCAAAGAATCAACGTCCATATCAAGAATCAGCGATATTTCAGAAAGCTTCTCATGAAGATTTCGGTCCGCTCTTGCTAAGAGGGGGTCAATCGCAAAAGAATCTGTTTCTATACTTATTGCCAAAGGTTCTCCGTTTCGGTCATAGATATTGCCTCTTTTAGGTTCTATCTGAACTTCACGATAGCTTTGGCTGATCGATAACTGCTTTAATTCCTCACCATCTAAAACCATTATTTTAAATAGGAAGCCGCATATAAAAAAAATTACTAATAGAAAAAGCACTATAGTAATTTTTATCTGCAGTATATTTTTATTTTTAACATTTGAAATACTCAATGTTTTCTCCTTGTCATCTAATCAGATAATGAACATTTTCTGCTCTAACCATATTATAGTCATTAATGGCGACTTTTTCCACATTTTCTAATGATGAAAGATTCGATATCGCAATTATTTTTTTATTGTTTTCCAATTTGAAATTGTCAAGATTTGATGAAAGAGAGCCAATTTCTAGTCCCTGGTTATTTATGTATACGCCCTGACCTAATAGAACAACAAGACAAAGAACTACTGCAGTAAAATATTTAAACAAATTTTTTGCATCATTTTCATAACTTATCTGATCATTCTTTTTAATCTTTCTATCTTTTTTCGGCTGAGGTCTTGTTTGAGGCAATGCTGCATTGTACACTCCGTAATCTAGTCCCACTACTTTTCTTCTTTCCTGCATAAATAACACCACCAGTCTTTATAATTTTTGAGCGACTCTTAACTTTGCACTTTTCGCTCTTTTGTTGGTCTCTATTTCTTCTTCTGTCGGACCTAACGGTTTTTTTGTCAGCACTTTAACTTCTCTTTTTTTTGTACATTGACACATGGGCAGTTCCTCAGGACATATGCACTCTTTTTGATAGTAATTAAACTTTTCTTTTACAATTCTGTCTTCTAATGAGTGAAAGGTAATAATTCCAAGTCTTCCGCCTTTACGCAGAACTGAAATAGCATCATCGATTACCTGCTCAAGCACCTGTAGTTCTTTATTAACTTCAATCCTGATAGCCTGGAAGGTTCTTTTTGCAGGATGCGAACCTTTTTCTCTGGCTCCTTTAGGAATGGCAGCTTCTATCACTCTTACAAGATCAAAAGTGGTTTCAATCGGGCTTTCTTTTCTTTTTTCTGCAATAAAAGCGGCCACTCTTTTAGCCCACTTTTCTTCCCCGTATTTTTTTATAATTCTGTGGAGATCTTCTTCCCTGTAATGATTAATAACTTCGTAAGCATCGGGCTCTGCATCCTGATCCATTCTCATATCGAGCCTGGCGTCATGCATATAACTAAAACCTCTTTCTGGTGTATCAATCTGGGGAGAAGATACTCCGATGTCTAAAAAAATTCCGTCTACTTCTTCTATATTAAGTTCTGCCAATACGTCTTTTAGCTGATTAAAATTTCTGTGGATCAGTGTCACATGATCTTTATAATCAGCCAACTTAATTTTTGCGTTTTCTAAGGCTGTCATATCCTGGTCTAAACCTATAAGCCTGCCACCAGGCAACAATCGTTCAAGAAAAGCTGTTGCGTGCCCAGCTCCTCCAAGAGTGCCGTCTATAAAAATTTCTCCCGGTTTAGGGTTCATATATGTAATTGATTCTTCAAAAAGAACTGAAGTGTGTTGAAAAGTCATAATATCTCCAATTTATAAGTTAATTTCAAAATCTATCATTTTTTCTGCCAATTCTTCATATTCATCGTTGCTATCCTGATTGTATTTTTCCCAGTTTTCCTTATTCCAAATTTCAAGCCTTGTGGAAACACCTATGATAACAACTTCTTTATCTAAATCCGCATGGTTTCTTAAATTGTTAGGTATTAACACCCTGCCTTGCCTGTCAAACTCCACTTCCGTTGCTCCGGAAAAGAAAAAACGAGAAAAACTTCTGGCATTTTTGTTGGTAAAAGGCAGGTTTTTCAGCTTTTCTTCAAGGACTTTCCATTCATGTTCAGGGTATACAAATAAACAGGAATCAAGACCCTTTGTAATAATAAATCTCTCGCCCAGTCCGCTTCTTATTTTAGCCGGCATAATCAGACGGCCTTTTTGATCAATCGCGTGAGAATATTCTCCCATGAACATGTTTTTCACCCACTTTTATCCACT
>SKKY01000179.1 GCA_007123515.1 Clostridia bacterium | reverse complement strand
GACTGCCTCTGATATTGCTGATGCTGAAGACACCATTCGTAATATCCGAATCAATGATTTCAGACCGACTCAGGCGATCTACAATCAGTTGCAAAGCATAAGGCTCTACTATCAATTTAATAATATCTCGATCGACCGATATCAGCTTGATGGCGAACAAAGACAGGTGTTTTTAAGTCCCAGGGAAATGGATATCACAAGACTACCGTCACAGGCACAGAACTGGATTAACCAACATCTAAAATTCACACATGGTTACGGTGCTGCCGTCTCTCCAGTCAATGAAGTTACCCCTCAAGGGCAGCCAAGACTTGTTGTTCGAGATATTCCTCCTCAAACAGAATATCCGGAGCTGGAAATTACCCGTCCGGAAATCTATTTTGGAACTTTGAAAAACAACTATGTTATTACAAATACATCTGAAATGGAATTTAACTACCCTATGGAAGATACTAATGCAGAAACTACTTATTCAGGAGATGCAGGTATACCCTTGAATTTCTTAAACAGAATAGCCTTTAGCATCGACCAGAGAACTTCCAGAATTTTATTATCAGGAGCCATTAATTCTGAAAGCCGTATCATCACTAACAGAAATATTAACGAAAGAGTAGAAAAGATCGCCCCATTTTTAACTTTTGAAAGCGATCCTTACCTGGTGATTAATGAAGGTAATTTATATTGGATAACAGAAGGCTATACAACCAGTAATAAATATCCTTACTCTCAGCAAGTTAATTTTAATGGAAACCGCTTTAACTACATCCGAAACTCCGTTAAAGTTTTGATCGATGCTTATAACGGATCTACTACTTTTTATATCGCCGAATCGGATGACCCGGTTATCAATACCTATGCATCTATCTATCCAGCCTTATTTAAGGATCTGGATGAGATGCCAGAGGGTATGCGCGCTCATATAAAGTATCCGGTAGATTTGTTTGAAATTCAGTCAAATATATTTTCCAACTACCATATGACAAATCCAAGAACATTCTTTAATCGCGAGGATGCATGGAGTATTGCAACAGAAAAATATCATAATAGTGTTGTTCCTATCAAACCCTATTATCTGAATATGAATCTTCCGGGTAATGACGAAATTGAATTCATATTAGTACAGCCATATACCGCTTTTCAGAGAAGTAATATGGTATCCTGGCTTGCTGCAAGAAATGACAGCGATAACTATGGTGAACTAATCGTTTATACGTTCCCAAGACAAAGACTTGTTTATGGACCGATGCAGATTGAATCGAGGATCGATCAGGATGGAGATATCTCCTCCCAGCTTACTCTTTGGGGACAGCAAGGATCATCCGTACTGCGGGGTAACTTGATGGTTATTCCGATTAAAGACTCTCTGCTTTACGTCGAACCACTTTACCTGCAGTCTGACAGTGCCAATGCCTTGCCAGAAGTCCGAATGATAATCCTTGCCTATGATGATGATATTGTAATGGCTCCGAGTTTAGCACAGGGATTACAAATGATTTTTGGTGAAGAAAGCGTTAGCGATGATATTGGAGAGGAATTAGGTATTATCGAAGGAGACCCTTTTATTTCCTCTGATATGGATGAACTAATCCAAAAGGCCAACCAGCTATTCCAAAGCTCACAAGCTAAGCTTCGTCAAGGTGATTGGACCGGATATGGAGATGATATGAAAGAACTCGAAGAAATTCTGGAAAGACTGATCAATTTACAATAATTATCCAAGATGAAGCAAGTGTCCCTCCAGAAGATCTGCCGTCTGCGGATTGCAGGTAGCCAGTAAAATTTGATGTTGTTCGCCGTGGTGCTTAATAAGCTCCACGGCTTTTTTCTGTCTTGTTGGATCCAGGTTAACAAAACAATCATCAAGAATTAAAAAAGATTGCCCGTTTTGGCGTATTTCGTCAGTCAGAGCCAGTCGAAATGCCAAAGCTACCAGGTCTGTCATTCCTGTAGATAATATATCTAATGAGACCTCCTGATTTTTGCTTTTCAGGCGAATATCCATTGAATCCTGTACTTCTATGTCTGCATATTTTCCGTTCGTCAGACTATGAATATGACTCATAAATGTTTCGGTTAATGGATTGATCGATGCAGATTCCGCTTCAGTAACCGTTTCCTCAAAGATCCTTCTGATTTTATACAGTTTTTCAGCACGTTGGACGGCACCAGAAAATTTAGCTTCTGCTTCAAGATGCATCTCCAATAGTTCTTCGTAACTATAATCCGGCATTGAAGCAGCTAAACGGTCCGCTTCATTTTTAAGAGTGTTTTTTTCAGATAGAAGCACTCTGCTTTTGCCTCTCCATGCTTGCAAGTTTCCTAAAAACTCCTCCGTTGATGAATACTCCCTCGGAATCCGGTTAATATTTT
This sequence comes from Clostridia bacterium, assembly GCA_007123515.1. GTDB lineage: Bacteria > Bacillota > Peptococcia > Peptococcales > SKKY01 > SKKY01. The sequence goes on along the minus strand of SKKY01000179.1, from coordinate 1,198 downwards.
TTAGATCATTTTCCAAGCTCTTCTTTTCCCCCATAAGAGAAACCAAAGTTTCTAAAATCATCTCATGACTTCCAAGCGTTCCTTTCCATTCCTCTATTTTTCGGGATAAATAATGCAGATTTGTTGTTTTTTCCTGGTACTCTTTTTCAATGGATACCATTTCTTCTTCAGTTTCTTTTTTGTTACCAAAGTCTCTTAAAACTATTTGTAGTTCTTTTAAATTTTTTAAAGTCTCCGAGAGTTCTTCTTTTATTTGCTCATAATTAGCTTCACCCGCTGAGATCGTAATCACAAAATCGTCTTCCCTTACAATTTTTGTATAGCCCTCTGCATGCCAGGTATCACCTGTCCTTAATTTTATTGTTTGTCCAGTGACATCTTCAGCGATAATCGGATCTTTTATAAATTCTGCTCTGCCGGTAAAAGATAACGATTTTAGTGTCGCTTCCATAATTTCAGTCTTTTTTTGGAGAGATCCTATCTCTTTTTCTTTTTTAATAAAGAAATCCATGTTCTCTTTAAGCTCGTCTTTTTTCTTCCTTATTTTTTTTATTTCTTCTTCTATTTGTTCTTTTTCCCACTCATGTTTCGGCCACTCTTTATTCAACAGTTGCAATTGATGAATCTCTTTATCCAGACGAATAAGATTCCCATTAATCTTTTCGAACATAATAGCATCTTTCTCAATTTTTTCTGCTTCATATATTTTTTGATCCGTTTCGTTTAACTCTTTCTCTGCGTTTAGATATCTTTGATTAATATCCGCAATCTGTTCTTCAGTCTTTTCGGCATCCTTCATTTCTTTTTTTAATAACTCTTTTTGATAGTAATAGGTTATAATTTCTCCTTTACCATGCAGATACGGATGATCAATTCCCCTGTTTTTTTCAGGACGCATATTTTCAAAATCCCATTTTTCTGTTAATTCATTAATGTTATGGTCAAGATGATCGAAATAGGCCTTAATGCTGATCCCATCCAGACTAAATGTAGCTTTTTGCAACAATTGCTGAACCGTACTTAAAGTTTCCTGATTAGATTTTATCTCAGAAAAAAGCTTTTTGTAATCTTCCTGCTTAGCAAAAAAAATGTTTTTATACGTACCTTCACCATGAATAAGAAACTCCGCAATGATTGCATTGATTCTATTTATGTCCCTGATTATCTCGTCGTTTTTTTCAAGTTCCACAGAAGGACT
>SKKY01000100.1 GCA_007123515.1 Clostridia bacterium | reverse complement strand
TTTAACAATATTAAAACAAGAAAGAGGTGTCATAATGGCAGCAACAAAAAAAACATTCGCAATAAAAAAGATTCATTCATTGCTGGGTGTCATACCACTTGGATTTTTTCTAATTGAACATTTTATTGCCAACGCAACAATTCTTTTTGGCGTAGATACGTTTAAAGCTGTGGTTAATTTTCTTGAAAGCATTCCTTTTATCTGGGTGCTGGAGTGGACAATTATTTTTATCCCGCTGCTTATCCATGGGATCATCGGTGTGTATTTTTCCCTTCAGGCAAAACATAACGTTAACAGGTATTCCTACGCAAGCAATATCTTCTTTACTCTTCAGAGGTTTACTGGATTGTTCTTGTTTGTATTCCTGATTTATCACATTTATTCTGTCAAAGTACAACACATAATGACAGGGATTCCTTATTCGACTATTTTGCATAGTCATTTTTCAAATCCAATTATATTTATTCTATATCTTGTCTTTATCATTTCTGCATCATTCCATCTAATGAATGGATTGTACGGATTTGCAATTAATTGGGGTATTGCTAAAGGTGAGAGATTCCAGAAAGTTTTCCAGGGGATTACATTTGTTCTCTTTGCAGCTTTTTCAGGACTTTGGTTTTTGGTTATGTTAGGGTTTTTAGGAATTGTTCAATTATAAATAATTCGGAACAGGAGGTTTTATTATTATGGCAAATAAAATAATTGTCATTGGTGGTGGTCTTGCAGGACTTATGGCTTCGCTAAAAGCTGCAGAAGCCGGAATGCAGGTTGAAATTTTTTCCGTTGTTCCGGTAAAAAGATCCCATTCTGTTTGTGCCCAGGGAGGCATCAACGGTGCAATGCATACAAAAGGAGATGGCGACAACCCTTCTCTTCATTTTTACGATACCATTTATGGCGGAGATTTTCTGGCAAATCAGCCAGCAGCTAAAAACATGTGTGACGCTGCTCCAAGAATTCTTGAATTATTCGATAGAATGGGTGTTACGTTTACCCGTACAAAAGAAGGATTTTTGGATTTCAGACATTTTGGTGGCCAGAAACTGGCAAGAACAGCTTTTGCCGGAGCCACAACAGGTCAGCAGTTAATGTATGCCGCTGATGAACAGGTAAGAAGATTAGAGGATCAGGGAAAGATTGTAAAATACGAAAACTGGGAATTTATCGGATCCATCATTGAAAATGATGTTTGTGTTGGTGTGGTTTGTCAGGATATGTTCTCAATGGAGATTAAAGCGTTCCCTGCTGATGCGGTTATTATAGCAACGGGCGGGTTGGGTGTTATTTACGGAAAAAGTACAAATTCTACTATTAATACAGGCAGTGCAGCCGGTATTGTCTATTCGCAAGGAGTTAAGTATGGTAACCCGGAATTTATTCAGATCCACCCAACAGCTATCCCGGGAGATGATAAAAACAGACTGATGTCAGAATCGGCTCGTGGTGAGGGTGGCCGTATCTGGACCTATAAAGATGGTAAGCCTTGGTACTTCTTGGAAGAAAAATTTCCAGCGTACGGTAACCTTGTACCGAGAGATATTGCAACCAGAGAAATATTTTCTATCTGTGTAGATCAACGTCTTGGTGTTGAAGGAGAAAATCAAGTATATCTTGATTTAACACATATCGAGGCTAAAGAACTAGACAGGAAGCTCGGCGGTATTCTTGAAATCTATGAGCAGTTTGTCGGTGACGATCCAAGAAAGCTTCCTATGAGAATTTTTCCTTCGGTACATTACACCATGGGTGGTATATGGAGTGATTATAATACTCATATGACTAATGTTCCCGGACTGTTTGCGTGTGGAGAATGTGAATACTCTTACCATGGTGCTAACAGACTTGGTGCGAACTCATTGCTTTCAGCCATCTATTCCGGTTCTGTAGCAGGGCCTGCGGCTTCTGCATACGTAAAAGGACTAGAAAAAACAGGTGTTGCTGATTCTAATCTGCTTGCAGAGGAAGAGAAAAAATATAAGGCTGAATACGACAATATCCTTTCAATGAAAGGTACCGAGAATCCATTTGTTCTTCATGAAGAAATGGGCACCCTTATGACAGAAAATGTGACAGTGGTAAGAGATAATAAAACTCTTGAAAACACATTGCAATTACTTAGTGACATTAAGACAAGATACAATAATATCAATGTTGCTGATTCATTAAATGTAGGAAATCAAACGGCTCTTCATACCAGAAGATTGAAATATATGATTTCTCTTGCTGAATTAACGACAGTAGCCGCTCTTGCCAGAAATGAAAGTCGCGGTGCACATTATAAGCCGGAGTTTCCTGATAGAAATGATGATGAATGGTTAAAAACAACGATTGGAACGTATTCAGAAAACGGCCCAGTATTGTCCTATGAAGATGTGGAATTAACGTATATCAAACCAGTAAAAAGAGTTTACGATACAGATGCTGCAACTACGGCGGCTAAAGCTATGTCAGAAGAAGAGAAAGAAGAAAGCTGTGAGGAGGGTAAATAATGAAAACAGTTCGTTTGAAAATCAAAAGAAGAGATAACGAAAATGCTCCGAGCTACTGGGAAGAATTTGAAATTCCTTACAGACCTGCAATGAACGTTATTTCCTGTCTTATGGCTATCCAGAAAAATCCTGTAAATGCTCAAGGTGAGCCTACAGCTCCGGTTGCTTTTGAAAGTAATTGTCTTGAGGAAGTGTGTGGTTCCTGTTCTATGCTAATTAACGGAAAAGCTCGTCAGGCTTGTTCAGCTTTGATTGACAACTTAAAACAGCCGATTACTCTAGAGCCTATGGAAAAATTCATTGTTGTCAGAGACCTGCTTATTGATAGACAAGCTTTTTATGATGCGTTAAGAAAAGTAAAAGCTTGGGTTGATATTGATGGTACTCATGAATTAGGATATGGAACAAGGCATTCACAAAAAGTGCAGGAACTTCGTTATGATATATCTAGATGTATGACTTGTGGTGTTTGTGGTCAGGTTTGTCCAAATTATAATACAAATACCAAATTCATTGGTCCTCATGTTGCCCCGCAGGTTGTTGGTTTTAATCTTCATCCGATTGGCTCTTATCAGAGAGAAGAGCGACTTGAAGCACTAATGGACGAGGGAGGAATTTTCGAATGTGGTAATTCCCAGAATTGCATTCCTTCCTGTCCGAAAGAGATTCCTCTTCGCGAATCGATTGCGCAAGTCAAGTCTGAAACAACGTGGTACGGCATAAAATCATTATTCACTAAATGATGATTTATGGTAGAATAAAGTGAATAATCAAAATTTTCTAAATTTTATGGAGGTGTAACGATGCGCGAAATTAATGTTAATTTGATTACTGAAAAAGTAAAAGAATTAAGCATGACATCAAATTATGATTTACCAAAAGATGTTGAAGCCAAATTACAGGATGCTTTTGAAAAGGAAGAGTCTGAGTTTGGTAAATATTGTATGCAACAGGTTATGGATAACGTGAACATAGCCCGTGATGAAAATGTAGCTATTTGTCAAGATACAGGATTGGCCGTTATTTTCATGGAAATAGGACAAGATGTACACCTTGTAGGTGGTGATCTTTCTGAAG
>SKKY01000042.1 GCA_007123515.1 Clostridia bacterium | reverse complement strand
ATTATGGTACACTTCAAGATCTGAAACCGGAATCTCGATTTTTTCACCGTCAAGATAAACCGTCATAATCTTTTTTTCAAGACTGTTTAAAATGTTCCCCATAATATTAGAAATCGTAAAAAAACTTTCTTCTTTTTCAGAAACGATCAGGCGGTCACCATTTTTTAGCAGCGAATCCAGCGCTGCTTTTTCGTCATTTATGAAATATTCATATTCATACATCGATTTATGAGTGCTGTTCTGATTAATGCCCAGCGTAAAGTTTATTGAGCGCAGGTATTCTTTATTAATTTTTTCAAGGAATTCAGCTATGGTATGAAGCTGGCGAACAGAGAGATTGGCATTGTCGCGTAATTCTATCTGATACTCCTCCGTCAGCCTGTTGTCCACCATCACTTCAAATGGAACCTGAACCTTTTGTCCGTTAAAGATAATGTGCTGCGGAGCAGGAATAAAATCATTAAGGAATGCCCGCCCGTCATCTCCAATTTCACCTGCAACAAAATAAATGCGGTCCTGGGAGGCAATGGCATCATCAATTTGTACTTCTTTATCATTAATAAATATCGTTGATGCTGTCCCCGGCAACCCAGGTATAATATGTACTTTCCCGTTAACTTTTACCGTTTTTGAAATACCGGATTTGCCATAAATTTTTTCCAATGATATCCCGGCACTTAATAATGCGTCAAAAACAGTATTTGCTCCGAGATTTAGGAGGCTAACTTTTTGATCATTGACAAAGACATCTACGAAACCTAACGCAGAGCCATGCCTCTCAGTAAGAGCAATAGCCAGAGGTGTAATAAATTCCGGTCCGCTATATTCCTCAGGTAAACCAGAAAGCCCGGGGATAGACTTAGCTTTCTGGACAGCCACACGATTTTCCGGCAATTCAAGAAAGCTGGCTATTTTTTTACTCAGTAACGGTGTCAGACTGCCTCCTCCTATTAGTAACACTGCCTGGGGTGCACGTCCATTTAATGAGAGTATATTTTTAACAATTTCTGAAGCAAGTTGCTCCGTTGCAGGATCGATTGAGGCAATCAATGCCTCCTTGTCTGATTGATGATCTAAACCAAGAACATCCTGAAATTCTATTTGTTCTTCATTAAGAATAATTCTTTTTACACGATCCGCCTCATTAAAATCAAGGAGCAGATCGGATGATAATTTTTCGGTAATTTCATCACCCGCCATTGGAACCATACCATACGCATGGATCACACCTTCTGAACTAATTGCAATATCTGAAGTGCCCGCACCAATATCCACTAATACAAGGTTTAATTTTCTCATTGTAGACGGGATAATAGCATTAATAGCTGCAATCGGCTCAAGTGTCAGGTTAGCCATGGTCAGGTTATTATCTTCTATAACATATTTTAACGATTCCAAAACCATCTTTGGTAGAAACGCTGCTACAATTTCAACACCGATCTTGCTTCCACGCTGGCCTTCAAGGTTACCTAGTTCCACATCATCAAGGTAGTTTCTGACAAGACTGTATCCTACACAATAGTAGCTAGATGCATGTTGCGCAGACTGTTCTTTTTTAACCTGGTTTTGAGCCTTATGGACACAACTTAACGTTAATTTTGATATGTCGTCCTTTGAGATAATTTTTTCTTCTAAAAAAACTTCCTCGCAGAACTTTTTTTTAGTTAGCAAAGCTCTTCCTGCTGCCGCTACAGATGTTTTATCCAGGGTAACATGATTGCGTTCTTCTAAAGATTTCCTTACTTCTGAAATGACATGACTAACAAGTGGTGCGTTATGTATCTGACCGTTTAACATAGCCCGCTCTTTATGCTCTATGCAAACCATATCAATAAAATCATATTGTTCCTGAATTTCTTCATTTTTTTTTAGTAACACACCGACTACCGAGCGGGTTCCGATATCTAAAGCAAAAAGATAATTGTTCATAGCATTCTTCCTTTGTTAGCATTATTTAGAAAAAAGCCTAGCTAAAGGCTAAGCTTTTTTATTTTTTATACATATCTCTCCAAAGCTGTTCATAGGCAAGCGCATGATCCACGCGGTCCTGAGCAGATTCTTCTGGTAATTGTTTAACAACTTTTCCAGGAATCCCCATAACCATAGAATATGGTGGAATCTTCGTATTAGGTGCAACCACCGATCCTGCAGCAATAATCGATCCTTCTCCTACGACAACATTATCAAGTAATGTCGCTCCCATTCCGACTAAGGCTTTGTCTTCAATAGTACATGCATGCAGTATGCATCCATGGCCAACAGTAACATAGTCACCAATGATCGTGGGCATATCTGTGTCCAGATGAACCACGCAATTATCCTGAATATTTGAATGTTCGCCGATAACAACCTTATCTAAATCGCCTCTTACGGTAGCATTAAACCAGATGCTTCCACCCTTTTTAAGCTCAACATTGCCCATTACACTTGCACTGTCAGATACATAAGCTTCTTCGTCAATTTTAGGGAAAAATCCCCCTATTTCAAAAACTGCCATTATTTCTTCCTCCTTTATTATTGATGATCCGGCTTTTGATAAAAGAATATAGCTGCACTTGAGTAGCCTATCTCTCTTGCCGTTACAATTTGTTCCGTACTTCCGGTAAATAAGATTCCTCCGGGATTTAGCGAATTAAAGAAGTTTTTATATAATTCCGCTTTCGTTTCTTCAGTAAAGTAAATCACTACATTTCTGCATAAAATCAAATCATATCCTTTGTCAAAACGCTCGGTAATTAAATTGTGTTTTTTAAAAGTGATTTTTCTTTTCAGATCATCTTTTATCAGATATTGTTCTTCTTTTTTTTGAAAGTATCTTTCAAGAAATTTTTTATCCATTCCGGCCACTTCACGTTCAGAATAGATTCCTGCTTTCGCTTTATCAAGAACCCGTATATCGAAGTCTGAGGCAAGGATGGAGTACTTGATTGAAGGAAAAGAACTTTCCATCAGCATGGCCAGACTGTAAGGTTCCTGTCCGGTCGAACAACCTGCGGACCATATTTTTAATTCGGTATTGTTTTTTATCAGATTTGGAATGATTTTTTCTTTTAATACATCCCATTGCGCCTGGTTTCTAAAAAACTCAGAGACATTAATCGTTAAATGATCAAGAAATCTATTGAAAATCTGTTGTTCGGCTTTCATTTTTATAACAAAATTTTCATAATCCGGGATAGAAAGAACTCTCATCAGACTGTTAATTCTTCTTTCCATCTGCGGCCTTTTATAACCTGTCAGATCTAAATCAAAGACCCTTTTTAAATCTGAAATGAACTTTTCATAAGAGTCCATGAGAACACCGCCTTATTTAATGTTTTTTAACACAGTTTCTGCTTTTTGCAATGTTTCATTAATAACTTGATCAGTATGGCTTGTAGAAACAAACCATGACTCAAACTGCGATGGTGAGATATAGACTCCGGCATCGAGCATACCGCGGAAAAACTTTTTAAACATGACAAGATCACAACTAACCGCTCCATCAAAATCACAAACCTTAGTATCTGCAAAAAACATGCCTACCATCGACCCAACGCGATTAAAACTTGCCTGAATATTATATCGCCCTGTT
>SKKY01000104.1 GCA_007123515.1 Clostridia bacterium | reverse complement strand
TAACTGAATATATAAGGTTGTAGAGAGAATCGGTGTATTCTGAATGCGATAACCAAGCGATGATACACGCCTTCTCTACGTAAAATATTCAAGGTAACGAGTTGGCTTTTCTGCTAATAAGTGAACTGTGGGGCACACGGGGATAGCTCGCTTAGGCTGTAGCCATTAGGCTACTCGAACGAGAAGCCCCCACTTCTTTAAGTGGTGGGAGTATGTCACTTACTTTTTTTCAGAGCTCCATCCATACTTGCCTTTCATTTCCACAAAGACGACTTTTCCAATTTCTTTTTTTGAAACGGTTCCTTCATGATCTTTTGTAATTAATATCAGCGTCTGCAATTCAGCTTTACCCGCCGGAATCACCATTCTTCCGTTTTTACCGAGCTGTTCAAGCAATTCTTCCGGAATGACTGAAGCTCCGGCAGTAACGATAATCCGGTCAAAAGGTGCTTCTTCCTTCCAGCCAATGCTTCCATCTGCCACCTTATACTCTATATTGTTATACCCTAAGCTCTGAAGGGTTTTACGGGCTTTTTCAGAGAGTTCCGGTATCCTTTCAATCGTATAGACCTTTTCTGAGAATTCCGCTAAAATGGCCGTCTGATAGCCTGAACCCGTACCAATTTCTAACACGTTAGAATCTTTTCCCGGAGATAGTTGCCAGGTCATTTCCCTAACAAGACTCGGCTGAGAAATCGTTTGATCAAAACCGATGGGTAATGGCCTGTCAACATCAGCCAAATCTTTTAGTGCCTTATCAATAAATACAGAACGATCGAGACTTTTACAAAATTTTTCTAATTCTTGTCTTTTCATATGCACAAACCTCCAATTGTAGTAGTTCTCTATCTTTCTAATTGACTTTGATCATTACATAACTAAACAGTTCGGCCAAATCTTTAAGTTGCTCAGTCTGATCTTTCGACCAGTATTCTACCTCTTGTTTTGAATCAAACCTTATAAAGCCAAGCGATTTCTCCTCTTGCTTTACAGGAATAAGAGCCACGCTTTTGATTTTTGGATTGCTTGCTACACTATACAATCTGATTTCTTTTTCCACGTGACCTTTTATAAGGGTATCATCATCAAAAAGGTCTGAGGATCCGTTACCCTGTAAATGGTCTTCTCCATACTCAAACCTTTTATATAAAGATTTATGAGCACTGTCATAATCCAGCAGACAGGTTCTTTCAGATTCTGTGTATTCAGCAGCAGTAATCAGTAACTTTTGTATTTTATCATCTGTCCTTTCTGCTGAACTACGCAAAAATTCTATCGCCGTCCGCATTAAACAATGCTGAAATCGCTCTTGCTTCTTACATGCCTGTTCAGAACCCATTCTTTTTTGAGTTTCAGCTATCGCCTTACAATTATTGCCTAAAATATCCATCACTGATAACAATTCGCTGTATAAAGCCCGGTCAAAAGGAACACTTCTGCGGAGAACAAGTATTCCAAAATCTTTTAAAGGGTAGGCATAAAAAATAAGATCTTTTTCTATCTCGAATGTTTGTTTTTCCATTTCTTCAGGATTTTCTAACTGAAGCTGATTAACGATCGATAAAAACAACTCATCATTCTGCATAAAAGAAGGCATAGAAAATACAGGTTCTAAAAACTCATCCTCTTTTTTTAGCACAGCTACCTGAACACAATTTAATTTGCGTAAAAATGTGGTGCCTGCCTTTTTATAAAGTATACCAAGTTCTTTCTCACCACTGACAGAAATAGCCAGTTCGAATAATATATGGCTCCAAATTCGATAATCCATAATTAATCCTCCAATAAACAAACCACTGAAGTTTTGTTGTAAAACTCTAGAAAATGGTTGCCTGTATTTGCTATCTCCCCAATTGTCAACGCTCCAAACAATGGAAATTCCTGTTTAACTATCTCTACTTCCCGGTTAAATGCATCTCCCAAAAATAACACCCTGGAGATGCAGTCGATAAAAAATGTAGTGGTTTGTTGATGATTATTCTCTCCGCAGGATTCAAAATAGGATTCCCCTGCTAATTTTTTTGCAGTTTCAGCGCCCATTAATAAAGAAGACGTGTCACCGTTTAATATCGTAATCGTTGAATTTAATGGTACTTCTCCGATGCAAATAAGAGTATCACCATCTACAGCAATTGGATCTCTTACAATTACCTCTTCGGCCATTCTCATAATTCCAATAGGGTATCCTTTTGAAACCTCAAAAAATCCTTCCCGGGAAAAAGAACGTCCTGACAATTCTTCTACGATCTCTTTATACACGGCAACTGCCGGTCTGTAATTAATTGATTTTATAACATTTCTGTCCGCATCCGTTACTTTTAGCTGATCAGAAATGGTTTTCCATCCGTGAGCGACACCGATCCCACTTTTTATATCACCTAATCCAAAGACTACAGCATCAGATAATAACCCCTGGTTTGTCATGATACATGGTTTTTGGATAAAGCTAAGTGAGCCGGCTCCTCCACCGACATAGTTTGGCTGGAGTCCCCAATAGTTAAACATCGTTTCATTTAACAGGCTTATGTTTTTACTAAAACCATCCACAAAAACGAACATGGTTTTATCGATAAGGCTATTGTCTGTATAGAGTTGACTGACTTCTTTATCTAGATCTTTATCGTCTGCGCTTACTTCTTTTATAACATGCACATCCATGGAATCTTTGATTCCTGCGATTATTGTTCCTTTTTGTAAGCTTTCTTTTTCAAAAAGTATCATCGGAAAAATAGCACCTAATACGGGTTTTTTTATATTTTGTAAAATATGATCGATCTTTTCTGCTGCAAATTCGTTATCATCACAGGCCAGAATAATGATGGTTCCGACATCAGGATCCTTTTCAAGCCCTGCTATTAACTCCTTAAATGTTTCAACGGTTCCTTTGCGATCTACTAGTAGCTTCATGTATCATCTCCCTTTCGTTGTTACTCTATTATACAACCATTTTATATTTTTTTAATCTTTTTCATGTTGTGGAATTACCAAAAAAAATAAGTAATGAAACCATAAGCCAGATTGTAGAGTTCAATATAATACTTGATAACACAAATAGAAATAATCCATATGAGCCTGGTTTAAGCCATTTGTCAAAACAGCGTAATGCCTCTGCAATGAGAACTCCCAGAAGAGTTACCAGTAAAAAAACCAATGCTACTTGCGGTACTTCGGCCGGATGGAATAAAAAAAGTGAAGCAATCGTAAACAAATACAAAAGGATTATGACTATACGGGCTTTTTTCGATCCTATCTTTACCACCGTTGTTCTTTTTCGACTGGCTCTATCAGAGGGTTCATCCGGAAGAGAAGTAGAAAGCGCCATTCCCAACTGTGAAGGGAGTATTAAAAGTATACTTGTCCAATAGAAACCAGGTAGCTCTCCTCCCTGAGAAAAAAAACCAAACAATGGCAAAATTAAGCCCACTCCAAGAACCTGAAGAATTTCTCCAAAGCCCCGGTAAGATAATCTGACCGGATTAAAACTATAAGAATAGAGTAAAAGTATGCCAATAAGTGCTAAAAAGAAAACAGAAATCGAATTCTGATAAAGACTAAGAATTACACTGATTAAGGCAGCAAAAAAAGCCATAATAACC
>SKKY01000144.1 GCA_007123515.1 Clostridia bacterium | reverse complement strand
GGAAAGAAAAACCACCATCCATTCCGAAGAAAGCAGAAAAAAAGCAAAAAAATTTCTTTACGATAATCCCATACTTAAAGACATCCTGAAATAAGATCTGTCCCCAAAAGGTATACTGAAGGGGACGTTTCCCACTGGTATACCAGTGGGAAACGTCCCCCTCCTTTTTTACTTTTTAAACCAATAGGTGAGTCCCATTTTTGTAAAGCCGATTTTTTCGGCTAATTTCCATGATTTTTCGTTAGCTACTTCGATAAATACAAAAGGAACCTCTCCGGATTCTCTGAGTTTCTGTATCATCGATATCGTCAGATAGTAGGCTAGTCCTTTGTTCCGATAGGGTTCTAACACTTTCAACATTCCCATGGCTCCGTCATCATGGGTTAAAAGCCAGGCGGCAAGTTTTCCATTGATCTCTACGCCTACGGCAATGCCTTTTTCAATTCTTTCCCGGATGTAGTTGACATTGCTATAATGTCCGTAATCATATTGGCTATAGATGTATTCAGCATCTTCAGAGGCTAGACTCCGTGTCTGGTATCCTTTTTCAGGTGCCTGAAGCTCGGTTTCATCGCAGAACACATACTTATAACAATATAATTCCCACGCTGCTTTTTCGTTGTTTAAAACGGCTTTTTTAAAGGTCTCCCCGACTGCAGCAAAATTTGTGTCATATTGAGTTAGATTTTCAATAATCAAAGGAATATCCTGTTCATTGGTAATGCTCACATAAATCCATGGTCTGTCACTTTTACCCCGCAAAAGATAGGATTCTCCGATTTTTGTCAAATAATCGATATCATTTTGTTTAATAAAGCCAATCAAACTACAGTTCTTGTATTTATCCACCATTAATTCTGCAAAAATCTTTTCTTTTTGTAGTAAACTCATTTTTTTCCCTGCCTTACTGTATTTATTACTCTTGTTTATGTATAATATTTTTTTAGTTGAACAAATATTATAAACCGAGGTCATCATACTATGTTCTACTTATTTTTGGCAACACTATGCAGTGCTTCGATTGCCCTGATATTTAAATATACCGAAACCAATAATACCAACCGATATGTCATAACCAGTGCGAATTACTTTATGGCTTTTACTGTCAGCTTGTTTATGATTTTTTCAAAAGATCTGCTTTCTGATTTCAGAAGCCCTTCCGATTTTTTTAGAGAATACCCTGAGGTTATGGCCAATAATAGCCTGCTTTTTACCCCGCACAGCAGTATGATCTGGGGTATCATTATCGGGAGCATCGCCGGTTTCTTTTTCTTTTTTTCCTTTATTTTTTATCAGCAAAGTGTCCGGGAAAATGGCGCAGGAATATCCGGTACCTTTTCTAAACTTGGCATTCTTATTCCTATGGTATTTTCCATTATCATTTGGGATGAAATTCCTACTGCGCTCCAGTGGTTCGGTATATTTCTGGCTCTGATATCGGTCGTGATCGTTAATGTGACTCCCGGTTTTTCTGCTAAAAAAATAAACCTTAACTATCCCCTGATTTTTTTATTCTTACTGGCTGGAATGGCTGAATTTTCTAATAAAATTTACCAAAATTATGCATTAAATGCCTACAAAGACGTCTTTTTATTCTGCGTGTTTTTTGTCGCTTTTCTAATCAGTTCTTTTTTCACCAGAAAACAACAGGCCCTGATTACCCGCTCCGATGTCTTGACAGGCTTTGCGGTAGGCGTTCCGAATCTTTTTTCTTCCTACTTTCTAATTATGTCCTTAGATACAGTGAAGACATCTGTTGCTTTTCCTGTTTTTTCCGCCGGCAGCATCATCTTTATTACTCTCGGTAGTTACCTGATTTTTAAAGAAATCATCTCCCCTAAAAATAAGCTGGCGATTTTCTTTACCGTCATAGCCTTGATCCTCATTAATCTTTAAAACAATAGCAACCTTTTTACTTTGTAAAACCTTCGCCTTCCACTTCTGTGGCATAGGAGACGGATAAAAAGGCTTGATTGTCATGTTTTCTGATAAAATCACGAATACGGATGTACTCTTTTCTAGATACAATCGTATTAATGATATTCTTTTCCTCGCCTGAGAAACCACCTTGTCCAAAGTAAATGGTGGTACCTCTGTTGATCTCTTCATGAATAAAGCGGTTTATCAGCTCATATTTTGACGATATGATAATCACGTTCATCTTTATGGCAAAACCAGCAATCATTTTATCGATGATTACCGAATTGATCATCACTCCCAACAAGGCATACATACCCAGCTTTGGCCCAAAAACAACTCCGGCAAACAGTGTGACAAAAAAATCAGCCAAAAGAAGTGATTTTCCGATTTCAATATGTGTATACTTATTAATAATTTTAGCGACAATATCTGTGCCTCCGGTTGAGGCATTCTGGTTAAAGACAATAGCCATTCCGGCTCCGGTGATCAGGACACCAAAAATCAGATTAATAAACAAATCATCTGTGAAGGGTTGTGCCATGGGCAGTGCAAGTTCAAAAGTGATCAAAAAAGCAGCCAACGCCGCACTGGCATAGACCGTATACCCTCCGAATTCTTTACCGATTATCAGAAAAGCCAGTACTAATAAAAACATATCCATAAGTCCCAAAAAAACACCGATGGGAACTGTTGGAAAAAAATGTCCGATAATAATGGCCAGTCCGGTAGTTCCTCCTACGGCAAGATCAGAAGGAATCAGGAAAAAATACATCCCGGATGCTACCGTTAAAAGCCCTGCATTGATAATTAAAAATTTTCTAATACGCTCACTCATGAACTTCTTTCTCCATTTTCATAAATTTTAAGGCAAAAAACCTCTGGTTTTTCGGACCAGAGGTTTTATCGTTCTATTTTTCAGACATTTGCAACTAAGTCTTCTTTTTTAAAAATACAGGCATGGAAGTGCTCTTCGGCCACTGGTGTTAACGTATGATCACATGTTTTGCATGTATCTTTTACATAAGGACATCTCGGACTAAAACGACAGCCTTCTGGTAAATTAATCTGGTCTGGGACTTCATCATCAACCAGAATTCGTTGCTTTTTAAAATTAGGATCAGCAACAGGAACGGCTGATAACAGAACTTGTGTATAAGGATGCTGCGGATTAGCGACTACCTCATCAACCGGTCCGATTTCCATGATCTTGCCAAGGTACATGATCGCAATTCTGTCACAAAGATATTTAATCGTTGATAAATCGTGCGATACGTAGAGCATCGTCAATCCCATCTCTTTACGTAGTCTTTTTAAAAGATTAAGAATGTCCGCCCGGATCGAAACATCCAGCATGGAAACAGGCTCATCGGCAACTAAAACTTTTGGACCGACAACAATCCCGCGGGCAATCGCCACACGCTGGCGCTGTCCTCCGCTTAATTCATGTGGATATCGGTAAATGTAGTGCTCAGCAGGCTTTAGCTCGGCAATTTCTAATGCTTCAATCACCTTCTCATACAATACCCCTTTATCCTTTTCACCATGAATCTTTAGTGGTTCAGCAATGGTTTCAAAAATATTAAACCTCGGATTTAGCGTTTCATAGGGATCCTGAAAGATCATCTGAACTTCTTTACGGAAAGCCTTCTGCATCTTTTTATTACCCACCTCAAGTGGATGACCATC
>SKKY01000004.1 GCA_007123515.1 Clostridia bacterium | reverse complement strand
CTTCATAAACCCCTCCTCGGGCTTTAATGGAACCCGATACCGGGAGTTCATTGTCCATTTTTAATAACACTCTGCCGGGTATATTATGACTATTTTGATAGGCGCTGGCTATTTTTAATGGAGACTGAATAAGACCGTTTGTTTTTTGCAGTTCGGGGAAAACTTTTTTCAAGTAAAGTGCAAACCTGTTAAGCCGTAAAGCGGCATCCTTTATCGAATCTGGAGGCAGTTTAATTCCCTTATAAGATGTCTTGTGGGAGTTACTCCAAAAAACTTCTTCTTCATCAGCTAGCGCTTTTATAAAAGTGTCTCGGGTAAAAGTAGAATTCATAACAGACCTCCTATCGAACAATAAAGTGTAATCCGATCAGCAAAAAACTGATTCCGATGATTCTTCTTATTGAAATTAAAGATTGGGTGATTCCAAAAAGTCCAAAATGATCGATGAAAACGCTGATAATTAACTGAACCACAATAAAAATACTGATTGCAGCCGTAGAGCCAAGAACAGGAATCACCTTAGCGGAAAAATATAAAATAAAGACTCCCATTATACCTCCGGCAAAAATATAAAAAGGATGAACGTATTGTAATTTTCGGACGTTATCAAAGGAAAAATCAAAAAAGTTATAAAACATCATCAGGACCATGCTTACTGTCATACTGATTAAAACAGCCAGTTTTGTTGTGACCTCTTTTCCAAGAAAGCTATTAATAGCGGGCTGAGATCCCATAAATATACCTGCGATTGCCGCTAATAAAAATGCCATAGTTTTGCTCATCTTTGTTCCTCCATTGTATGAGTACTTCTTTGTTGTTTTATATTAATATAAATAATACAATAGGGCATACAAAAAAGATAGGTAGTGGAGTGATAATTCATGCAATACAGAATAGCCGGCCTTTCAGTACCGGTTTCAGAAACCGATCAAAAAGGGCGCATAAAAGAGAAAGTAATCAAGAAAATCAAAAACAAAGCTAAAATAGATTCACTTTTGATAGTAAAAAGATCAATCGATGCCCGAAAAAAAAATAATGTGTTATACGTTTATACTGTTGATATACAAACCGCTGTACCGATAAAAAACCATAATAAATATGGTCTGACAGTAGCAGAAAGGTATCAGTACCAGGAAGTCAAAAGCGGAACTGAAAAAATAAATCACAGGCCTGTTATCTGTGGCTTTGGACCAGCGGGCATTTTTGCAGCTCTTATTTTAGCTCAGCGGGGGTATCGTCCTGTTGTGATTGAAAGAGGGAAGAAAATTGCCGAAAGAAGCAAGGATGTTAATGCTTTCTGGAAAAATGGAGCATTAAACCCTGAATCAAATGTTCAATTTGGCGAAGGCGGAGCCGGAACTTTTTCAGATGGAAAATTAACCACCCAGATCAAAAACCCCCGAATAAAAAAAGTGCTTGAAACATTTGCGGATTTTGGGGCTCCTGAGGAAGTGCTTTATGATAGCAAGCCGCATATCGGTACAGATGTATTACGAAATGTGATTACAAATATCAGAAAAAAAATAGAAGAATTAGGCGGAGAATTTCACTTCGAAAGCAAAATGGAAACCATTAACATCTCTTCGGATGGTTCCATATCCGGAATCACTGTCAATGGTCGTGAGCATCCTGTTGAAGTATTGATTTTAGCACCGGGAAATTCAGCCAGAGATGTTTTTGAAATGCTTGCCCGGAAAAAAATAGCAATTGAAAAAAAACCTTTTGCGGCAGGATTGCGAATTGAACACTTGCAGAAAGATGTTAATGCATCGCAATACGGTGATTTCGCGAAGTTTTTAGGTGCTGCAGATTACAAATTATCATTTCATGGTATAAATAAAACGTTATATACTTTTTGCATGTGTCCCGGAGGAATTGTGATCAATGCAGCCTCTGAGCCGGATACTGTTGTGACGAACGGAATGAGTTACCATTCTAGAGCCGGCACTAATGCAAACAGTGCCATTCTTGTTAACATTAATCCGGAGGATCTACCTGAGGATGTCTTATCAGGAATGAAATGGCAAAGAAGCATTGAACAAATGGCTTTTGCTATTGGTGGGAATAATTACTCTGCTCCTGTACAACTTGTTTCGGATTTTCTTAGCAGGAAAAAAACGAATTGTTTAGGCAAGGTGAAGCCTAGTTTTACTCCTGATATTACCTTTGTTGATTTTAATCAGCATTTACCAGGCTTTATGTTGGAAGCACTTCATCAGGGGCTTCATGATTTTGCAAAGAAGATGCCTGCGTTTAAAGACGGTGATGCAGTGCTGACAGGGATTGAGACCAGAAGTTCTTGTCCGATTCGAATTTTAAGAAAAGATGGCGAATCGCCTGTTCTTAAGGGATTATTCCCGGCAGGTGAAGGCGCAGGTTATGCAGGCGGAATTGTATCGGCTGCGGTAGATGGTATCACTGCTGCTGAGGAAGTGATTAAACGATATTATTAAATGGAGGTAGAAAAAATGAAAGCCAGAGAGGCCCTCAAAAAAAAGACCTGGGCAGTTGTCGGAGACGTAACTAACCAGGCGAAATATGCATATGATATTTGTGAAAAATTAGAAGAAAAGAACCATAAGGTATACAGGATTAATCCTAAAGACGTGAGTGATCCCAAAGTGTTAAAGTCTCTTTCAGATATTCCTGAAAAGGTGGATGTGGTTAATTTAGTGATTAATCCAGCCAAGGGTATTGATATCGTTAAAGAGATGAAAGAGTTAGGTCTTGAAGAGGTCTTTATCCAACCAGGTGCCGGCAGTAATGATATTCTTGAATACTGTGAAGGTAATAATATTGATGTAACAAAGGGTTGTGTACTGGCGGAGTATCGTTCTATGCGTTAACTTTATTTTTTCCAATTTTTGCTTTTATGGCGTCGCTTTTTGTTAGACGATAGAAGCGGTTGGCTTTTTTGAACATAATGATTTTTAAAGGATATCGTTTTTCGATATTTTCTAATTGTAACGTGTATTTATCAAGATAAGTAAGCTTTTTCATGGCCTCCTCTTTTGGGAGGCCATTTTTCATGTTAACTAAGGCCTCCGCAAAAAGTGCGATGTTGAGCATTTCTACGATTTCGTGGTCATCAACTAGCTGGTAGATATGTCTTAAAATGGCTTCTTTGTTGATAATATGAAAAAGAACCGATTTTTCCCTGCGAAAGGATTCGGAGAAGAGTTCATCAATCATAACTTCTGCAAACAGAGTCGCTCTTTCTTTTGACGTTTTATCTTCAAAGAAATTATACAGACGAGCATAAATGCCAAGTTTAGCCAATTGTGTGGACGCAAATATTTTATTATAAATCGTATAGTTATAATAGATTATATAGGCTACAAGCAGAAAAAAAGCCATAGAGAAAGCAAAGTAGATCATAGGACACCATCCTAAGAATTATGAAATAGTCTGTGGTTGACAATGATAGTTGATAATGATAAAATTACCTTTGTTAAAAGAAGAGGCAGTCCGCTTCTCACCTTACGACCATTATGTTTTAAGGTTAAAGATATTAAAACTCATTGTCAAGATGATGTTTATTAATCATGCGGACGGCTTATGCCGTTCTTTTTTTATGTTGTATTATTATTTTGGAGGTGAATTCTTATTAGTAAAGAAATGCG
>SKKY01000060.1 GCA_007123515.1 Clostridia bacterium | reverse complement strand
CTTTTTTTTTAATTCATTCGCATAGCTCTAAAATCATTTGCAGTATGTACCATGTTGATCACTCCTAGACAAGAATATATGTTCGTTTTCTATATCATACAACGAACATATATTCTTGTCAACAAAAAAACGAATATTTGTTTGTGTTTTTTTGTTGACTGTGCTATTATTATGATTAAGAATATGTGCGGAAAGGTGTGATTGTTTTGGTAAAAGGTTTAACAAAAAAACAACAGGCAATACTCGATTATATAAAAAGTGAGCTTCAGTCTAAAGGGTACCCTCCTTCTATCAGAGAAATTTGTGATGCTGTCGGGGTAACTTCGAGTTCCACCGTACATGGTCATCTAACTAACCTTGAAAAAAAAGGCTTTATCAGAAGAGATCCGACAAAACCACGTGCGATAGAAATTCTTGGTTCCAAAACCGCATCAAAAAATGAAAATTTTTCAAGTGATGAAATGATTTCAGTTCCTATTGTCGGTGAAGTAGCAGCAGGTGTTCCTATTACTGCAGAAGAAAACATTATCGATACGTTTCCGGTTCCTTTGAATTTTTTCCCTTCTGCTAACCCACTTTTTATGCTAAAAGTAAAAGGTGACAGTATGATTGATGTCGGGATCTTTGAAAATGACTACCTTTTGATTGAACAAAAAAACACTGCCAACAATGGAGAAATTGTAGTAGCCATTGTTAATGACGGATACGAATCAGAAGCTACTGTAAAAAGAATGGTTAAAAAGAATGGAATGGTTGAACTGCATGCTGAAAATGAAAATTACGCCCCGATTATAGCACAGGACGTAAATGTTGTTGGCACAGTAGCCGGACTTTTTAGAAGATTTTAATAATAACCCAGAAAAAAGGAAAGAATGCTGAGTGATCAGCCATTCTTTCCTTTTTTTTACTTTAAAAATCTCTTTTCAGTTTATTTTTCTCTTCATATCTATCAAATCCAAGCCTGATAACATGATCTAATAGTTCATTTATAGGCATCCCTTGTTCCTCCCAAAGTTTAGGATACATGCTAATCGATGTAAAGCCGGGAAGTGTATTTACCTCATTAATTAAAATCTCACCGTTATCCTTATCAATAAAAAAATCAATTCTTGTGAAACCAGCCAGATCTAAAACCTGGTAAGCTTTCTTCGAATAAAAATCAAGCGTTTTAAGCTGTTCAGTTGATAAATCATCAGCCATTTTTGTAACAGATGTATCATAGATGTATTTAGATTCATAATCATAAAACTCACTCCCTGGAATGACTTCTCCATAACCGGATAATAATACCTCATGATTACCTAATGCTGAGACTTCAATCTCCCTTACATTTCGGCCTTCTTCGATCACAATTCGACGATCATATTTCGCAGCAAACAAAAGCGCATCTCTTAAGGAAGCCTTATCTTTTACTTTTGTAATACCCACGCTTGAGCCAAGATTAGCCGGTTTAACAAAAAGTGGCAATGTAAGTGCTTCAAGAATTTCTTTTTCAACAGCATCTGGATCTGAAAACAATCTTGTTGTATCAAGACCAACATAGTTAACTTGTGGGATTTGATTCGCTTTATATATATCTTTCATTATAATTTTATCCATGCCTACTGCACTTCCACAGACACCTGAGCCTGTGTAAGGCATATCCATGTACTCTAAAAGGCCCTGAAGAGTCCCATCTTCACCATTAGTTCCATGAATGATAGGAAATACTATATCAATGTCTTTGAAAGCTGAAAAATCCTTAAAATTATATAGAGTTTTACCAGGTTTTGGCAAAAAGCCTACTTCATTATTTACATAGTTTTCTTCTTTAAAGGAAGCAATATCCTCAGGATCTACAGGTCCATACCATTTTCCTGATTTTGCAATGCATACGGCCGTTACATCATATTTAGTTTTATCAAAGCCATTATAAATCGATTGTGCTGATCGTAAAGATACTTCATGTTCCCCTGATCTTCCACCAAAAATTAAAACTACGTTAATCATTCCACACTCTCCTTTTTATTATATATGGTTAATCCAGTCTTTATTGCCGCATATAGTACATGACTAAAACTTAATCCGCCCTGCATATAGGCAACATAGGGTTCTCGCATCGGTCCGTCAGCACTTAGTTCTATTGATGAGCCCTGTATAAAGGTTCCTCCGGCCATAATAACCGGATCCGCATATCCGGGCAGCTGTCCGTAAGCCGGTCTTACATAAGAGTCCAGCGGACTTCCAGACTGAATTCCCCGACAAAATATTTCCAGCAATTCAGGGCTATTAAGTACAATTGCCTGTACGATGTCGGTTCTGTGATCTTTTGAGGAAGGTAATACTGAAAATCCAAGATTTTCAAATAAGGCTGAGGTAAACACGGCACCTTTAATGGCCTGTTCGACAATCAGAGGAGCCATAAACAGTCCCTGATAAACAGTACGATTAAAGTCAAGGGCTGATGAGACATCCTGGTGGATACCCGGAGCCGTAAGTCTATGCGAGGCTAAGGTCACTAACGATTCTTTTCCGCAAATGTATCCGCCACGGATAGCCAATCCTCCGCCCGGATTTTTAATTAATGAGCCGGCTATAATATCAGCACCTGCTTCAAGAGGTTCACTATTTTCAACAAATTCACCATAGCAATTATCAACAAAAACAATACAGTCCGGAGAAATATTTTTTATAAAACTACTGATTTGTTCCAGCTTGTCAATCGATATGGACGTTCGTAAAGAATAACCTCTGGAACGTTGGATGCATATCATTTTACAAGGATTGTTTTCTAAGTAGTTTGCTATTTCCTCCGTTTTAAAATTACCGGAATCATCAAGATCAATAACATCATATCGAATCATAAGTTCATCTAATGTTCCCGCTTCCTTATTCTTTCCGATAACTTTCAATAAGGTATCATAAGGCTGTCCGCTTATGGATAACACATGATCACCCGGACGTAAGATACCAAAGAGCACGGTAGCTAAAGCATGCGTTCCGGACACAAGGTTAGAGCGAACCAGACTTTTTTCCGCTTTAAAGATATCGTTAAAAATATCTTCAAGTACATCACGGCCTGTATCACCATATCCGTAGCCTGTAGACCCATGAAGGTGAAAATCACTGGCTTTATTATTTTGAAAGGCATTCAGCACTTTTAATTGATTATAAGCTGAGACTTCCTCAGTTGATTCAAACATGGTTCTTGCTTCAGACAAAGCCTCTTCTGTTATTTTCTGGTAAGGTAATGGTGATGCAAAATGACTATGCAGTTGGTTAATAAAGCTTTTCAATGACAACCCCCCATTATGATTCTGCGTGAATTTCTTTTAGTACGTCTGTTTTTCCAAGTGGTGTAATGGTTGATATGGCATGTTTATAAATCATTTGTTGTCCGGTTTCATTTTCAAGAATCACTACAAAATTATCAAAAGCTTTGATATAGCCTTTTAGTTGGAATTTATTAACCATATAGATAACAACCTGTCTGTTTTCTTTACGAACTAAGTTTAAAAAAGCATCCTGAAAATTAACTGCACTTTTCGACATTCTTTATCCCTCCGTATTAATTGTTAGATAGCTGATCATTTCATCAAGAATCTCCGAATCTGTACGGTCATTTTTTTCAATCCAGATGATATCCTT
>SKKY01000037.1 GCA_007123515.1 Clostridia bacterium | reverse complement strand
ATTAATGTTGTTTCTAATTAATAGTTCATGTGCCATTTCTTTCTTATTCACTATTATCCCCCTTAGTTTTAAATCCGTATTATTATAATAGGAGAATATCTTAAAATCAAATATAAATCAATAGTATTTTTGTAATTGTTCAAGTTCTGTAATATATAGCTTCTGTAAGATGGACCATCGAAATCTTTTCCTGCGCGGCTAAGTCAGCAATGGTTCTTGAAATTTTAAGTATTCGATTATGAGCTCTGGCACTTAAATTAAGGGTTGTATATGCTTCTTTTAATAACTCTTTACTTGCCTGATCAATCTTGCAGAATTCAGTAATATCACAATCTTTCATTCCTGCATTTACAGAAAAACTTTTGTTGTTAAACCTTTCTTTTTGGATATCTCTGGCTTTGCTAACTCTTCTTTTTACCTCATTTGAACTTTCTTCCTGCATTTTTGAATGAAGATCATCATACTCTATTTCCTCCGTAGTTATTACCAAGTCAATCCGATCAAGTAAAGGTCCTGATAGCTTGCTCATGTATCGTTTCATTACAAATTCATCGCATACACACGCTTTGCGATTGCTGCCAAAATATCCACATGGACAAGGATTCATGCTGGCAACCAACATAAAATCTGCCGGATAGCGACAGGTTAATAAGGCTCTTGAAAGAGTCACCTCTCCTTCTTCTAATGGTTCTCTGAGACTCTCTAGAACATGCCTCGGAAACTCCGTTATCTCATCAAGAAAAAGGACGCCCAGATGACTCAGGCTTACTTCCCCCGGCTTAGGGATGGACCCTCCGCCAATTAGGCTAGCTCTTGTAGAAGAATGGTGAGGACTTCGAAAAGGATGTCTTTTTATGATTGGCCTTTGCTCATGTAACTCTCCGGCAATGCTATAAATTTTTGATATTTCAAGACAGGACTCACGGTCAAGATCCGGCAAAATACCCGGAACCGATCTGGCAAGCATGGTTTTTCCCGTTCCGGGCGGACCTTGTAACAAAATATTATGACCTCCGGCTACTGCTATTTCAAGAGCTCTTTTCGCTATTTTTTGACCTTTGATCATCTTAAAATCAAAGGACGGTTCCTTTTTATCAGATGCTTTTATATCAATCTTTATACCTTCATGCTTATCTCCATATGAATTTCCATCTAAATACGAAACAATTTGTTGTAGATTATCAAAAACCAAGCAAGATTTTCCGGTTATTGTAATTTCGGGAATATTCGCAGACGGAACAATATACTCGTACTCTTTTTCTTTATGAAAATGCAGCACTATTGGTAACACACCGTTTACTTTTCTAAGCGCTCCGTCAAGACTTAGTTCACCTAAAAAAAGAAACCGGCTAAGATCTTGCTGAGAAATTTGACCTGTTGCCTGGAGTATTCCGACAGCAATCGGCAAATCAAAAAAAGGACCTTCCTTTTTTATATTTGCAGGCGCTAAATTTACAACAATTCGTCTCATCGGATAATAGAAACCCGAATTTTTTATAGCCAGACGAACCCTCTCCCTGCTCTCCCTGACTGCAGCATCCGGCAATCCAACGATTCGTAAATCAGGAAGACCACCTGAAATACCAACTTCAATAAATACTTTTTCAACTTGCAACCCAATATTAGCAGCTGTATGAATTTTCGCAATCATAAAAAAACCTCCCAGCATATACTTCACAGTACAGCCGGAAGGTCCTTATTTTTTTGTTAAACCAGTAAATTCTTTGCGCTTTTTAGCGTTTCTACTGTTTCCTGCATAATTTCATCGACAATTTCTTTTACTGTCATTTCTTTTGTAATAGGCACTATGCTCTGTCCAACTTGAACAAGTCCATAATCACAATCGCCATCAATCGCTGCCCTTCTGTTTGTGCCAGTAGCAAGCTTATTCAAATCTTCCTGAGGGGCTCCGCTAATTTCAAGTTCAAGATATTCATCAGTAAACCTGCTTCTTAATCCACGAACACCATGTCCTCTGGAATAACCGGTTACTACCACATCGGTATCTGTCGCATCTATAATTTTCTGTTTTGTTGTAGGATGCCCCGGTGATTCCGTTGCCACAAGAAATTTTGATCCGATCTGTACCCCAGCCGCTCCCATAAGTAATGCAGCTGCAACACCTCTTCCGTCTGCAAATCCACCGGCCATGATAACCGGAATGTTAACATTAGGAATCACATTTGTCATATGAGCCATCGTTGTTAAAGTACCAATGTGTCCACCGGCTTCCATTCCTTCAACAATAATAGCATCAGCGCCTTTTTCTTCCACTCTTTTAGCAAGTTTAAGATTAGGAATTACTGGAATTACCTTAATTCCGGCAGCTTTCAATTTTTCAAAATATGGAACCGGATTTCCTGCACCAAGAGTGACAAAATCAACTTTTTCTTCACAAACCAGATCGGCAACCTGATCAACTTTAGGATCCATAAGCATAAGGTTTACACCAAAAGGCTTATCTGTTAATTCTTTGGTTTTTCTGATTTCATCTTTTACCCATTCGAGCTCTCGGCCACCGGACGTGATAACGCCCGTTCCGCCAGCGTTACAAATAGCAGCAACAAAATTTGCATCAGTATACCAGGCCATAGCACCCATTACAATCGGATACTCAATACCAAGCATTTCAGTAAGTTTAGTCTTCATTAGTAACCTCCTTGAATTTAAATCATAGTAAACCTATACCCATTTTTCCAAGACTTAAAATCTTTCTGCCAAAATTACTCTCTCGTCCTGATCGGTTTCTTTAATTTTTACCACAATTAATTCTTTTTTTGATGTCGGAACATTTTTTCCTACAAAATCCGCTCTGATCGGTAACTCTCTGTGTCCACGGTCAATTAAGACCGCTAGTTGAATCACAAGAGGTCTTCCAAGATCAATAATTGCATCCAAAGCGGCACGTATTGTTCTTCCTGTATACAGAACATCGTCAACAAGAACAATCGTTTTCCCGGATACATCAAAATCAACCTCCGTACCATGAAGTACAGGCTGATCAGCCAACGTGGTAAGATCGTCACGATACAATGTAATATCGAGACGGCCGACTAAAACATCTCTGTTTTCAATCATTTTAATCTTTTCTGCAAGTCTTTCGGCTAAAGGAACACCTCTTGTCCGGACACCAATTAGAGCAAGATTTTCTACGCCTTTGTTTTTTTCAATAATTTCATGTGCAATTCTAGTTAGAGATCTATCCATCGCAGCCTGATCTAAGATCATATTTTTTTCTACAATTTTCAAATTAACTCTCCTCCTTTAGTCTTGCCAGTATCCTTTGAAATTCATCCGGCATTTCAGCTTCAAGCAGCATCCTCTCGTTGTCCGGACGAATAAAACCAAGGCGATAAGCATGTAAAACCTGTCCTTCAACATCAAATTTATTCTTTTTAGATCCATACGTGTAATCACCGACAAGAGGATGGTCAAGATAAGCCATATGAACTCTAATCTGATGCGTTCTTCCAGTTTCAAGTGAACATTCAAGCAGCGTATAGCCTTTTGTAAAGCGTTCCATTACTTTGTAATTAGTAATCGCTTCTTTGGAATTTTTAAAAGTAACCGCCATTTTCTTTCTGTCTTGTACTGATCGGCCAATAGGAGCCTCAATTCTCCCGCGAGGTT
>SKKY01000159.1 GCA_007123515.1 Clostridia bacterium | reverse complement strand
TTCCGCTCGTTTACGGATTATAATGAGCTTACGATTAAACGCATCTTCATCCATTCCGTTTCGGGCAATAAAAACCTGACTGACAATTGGACAAGTGCCTCTAGCCGAAAATCCACAGGAATTTTCATTAACAGGGACAATCCTCCAGCCCAACAACTCCTGGCCTTCTTCTTCTATAATTCTTTCAAGTACACCCTCAGCATAATATCTGGCATTTGGTTCTTTTGGTAAAAACATCATTCCTACGGCATAATCACCCTCAGCCGGTAAAGTAACGTCCTCCTTCTCCATCTCCTTGCGCAGAAAAGCATCAGGAATCTGGATCATAATACCTGCTCCATCTCCAGTTTCCGGATCCGCTCCTGTGGCACCTCTGTGGACAAGTTTTTTTAATATCTGAAGGCCATCAACAATCACATGATGACTCTTCTCTCCTTTAATGTTAGCCACAAAACCAACACCACAATTATCTTTCTCTAGTTCGGGACTATATAGACCTTGTTTTTGCGGATAGCTATTCATGATAACGAATCCCCCCTTGTTGTATTTGTAAAACCCGAGATAATACTTACCCTAGGATAAAAAGTGTACCACCGTAAAAAAATTTGGACAACAAAAATACAATCGTAATACAGTATAACAGTAATGTATTTTGTATTATAACAGGATAAAGTAAAAAAATCGGGGACGTTTCCCTCTGGTATACCAGAGGGAAACGTCCCCGATGGTATACCAGTTAGGGACACTTCTTGATTGCTTTTTTTGTTTATTGTTCTTTTCTCGGTGGTCTTGGACCATAATATTGATAGTAATCAACCCTGATATTTCCGTTGAACATTTTTCTTTTTCGATCACTTTTTTTGCCTGCGGCTCCTTCAAAATCTTCATTGGATGTAAGAAGGTAATATGACCATGTGGGGTTATCGCTCATTAACTCTCCAAATTTTCTGTAAATCTGGATGGCTTCATCTCTTTTATCGATCCTCTCTCCGTAAGGGGGATTGGTAATCATCACTCCGTAATCCCAGGGGAGCTTTGGCCCAAGTGCGAGGAAATCCTTCTGTTCGAATACGATATCTTCCAATACACCGGCATCATCCGCATTAATTTTTGCAATTTCTATCGTTTCCGGGTCATAATCGTAACCATATAGTTGTAATTCTGTGTCAAAATCGATCTGTTTTTTTGCTTCAGTTCGTTCTTTCTTCCAGACATCGACCGGAAAATTTCCCCAGGTTTCTGCAGTAAATGTTCTGTTAAGCCCCGGTGCAATGTTTCGGGCTATTAAAGCCGCTTCTATCGGAAAAGTGCCAGATCCGCACATCGGATCTAACAACAGCCTGTCTTTATTCCAGTAACTTAAATCAATCATCGCTGCTGCCATGGTTTCTTTTATTGGTGCTGAACCTACTAATTTACGGTACCCGCGCTTGTGAAGCCCGGGACCTGAAGTATCAAGCGTAATCGTGGCTATGTCATTAAGCATACTGACTTCAAATCGATATAATGATCCGGATTCATCCAGCCAATCTTCATTCCTTACTTCTTTTAGACTTTCCGCCATCGCTTTTTTCACTATTTTTTGACAATCCGATAAACTAAAAAGCTTTGACTTTACAGATTTTGCATCAACCGGAAATGCTCCCCCTTTTGGGACAAAGTCCGACCAATTGACGGTTCTTGTTCCGTCAAATAATTCTGTGAAGGTTTCTGCTCTAAATTCTGCTATTTTAATTTTGATTCTTTCTGCTGTTCTAAGCCAGATGCTTAGCTTCGCAATATCGGCAAAACTACCGTCTATCTCAATACGTCCGTTTTCCACCTGCAGTTTTTCATAGCCAAGTGCCAGCATTTCTCTTTTGCAAGTCGCTTCCATGCCGAAAGCGGTTGCAACAATAATTCTGTAGTTCTCCATGATTTTTCCCCTCTGTTATAAAGTGAAACTCAATTCAGGTGGAGTATGAACTCCATCTAAATGTTAATTGAGCTAATCCATAATCGGATAAAATTAATTCTGATACTATCATACCAGAATCATCAGACAAAATGTTACTACTTTTGGAAACGTGTTTAATTTTTAACGAAATCATAATTCGGGTATGTAATATAACAGAGTGTATCGAATACTATGACTAACGGAGGGTTTATAATGATGCAGGAAAATCCAAGAGAAATTTTAAAAGAGTATAAAGACGGCTTTAAAGGATTTATGAAAGATAATCGCGATACGGCTAGAGCCATTATTGAGCAAAGCAAGGCTTTAAACAGCGCCGGTGCTTTAAGTGTAAAGGAAAAAGAGCTAATCAGTGTTGCGATCGGCTTGCATATCAAATGCAAATATTGTGTCGTGATCCATGTCTATGAAGCCTTTCGGGCTGGGGCAAGTAAAGAGGAAATCCAGGAAGCCGGACTAGTCGCCGTTAGTATGGGCGGTGGACCTGTATTAACCTATTTTTCCACACTACTGTTGCAATCTATTGAAGAGTTCGCTCAAGACTTTAGCTGAGACACTCGGTTGGAAAAAAAGGCTACGCCAAAATGATCTGTAAAAATGGTTTCATTGCAGGAAATATCAAGCCTGAACTTGATTTTTATCTTAGAAAATAAGACCATTCCATCTATGGGAAAAGATGATAAAAGTCTATCAGCCTAAGATACTACATGTACTGTCTTAGGAAGGACAATGGCATGCGCATGCCCTTAGCTTGAGGTTATACTTGTCTACTGGAAACAGAATGGCGTTTAATCACTCAAGAATCCCATTGCTTTAGTTATCTGTACTAGTTAGAGGGATAGTCTTCTACGTATTACAAGAAGATTTATCCCTCTATATTTTTACTTAATAATATACATATAAGTATTATAAATATATAGTATGTGTAGTATAGTATGAATATACTTAATCTTCCTGTCTTGGTGGTGAAGGGAATTGAAAGTGGTGACTGTTGCTACAGCAGATGACAGAACTAGATACATGCTGGTAGATGAAGAAGGAAAGCCAGTTATTCCAGTGATGAAATATATTAAGTTTAAAGACAACAGTGAGGCAGCGAGAAACAGCCTCCGCTGTTACTGCCAGCATTTGAAGCTGTTTTTTGAGTTTTTAAATCAAGAAGGGCTGGACTATCGGGAAGTTGGCATAGATGATATGGCTTCATTTGTGAGGTGGCTAAAAAACCCTTACAGCAGCTCCAAAATTACCCCTGTAAAACCCGTTCAATCTAAACGGAGTCCAGCTACGATAAACACGATAATATCTACTGTCCTTAACTTTTACGATTACTTAATGAGGCATGAAGACTACAGTATCCAACTGTCGGAGAAGCTTAAAAAAACCGTTTCAGGAAGCAGGAGAAGTTTTAAGGGGTTTCTTCACCACATCAATAAGGACAAGCCTATTACAGCAAAAATCTTAAAACTGCAAGAACCCAAAAGAAATGTTGCTACCTTAAGCAAGGAACAGGTAGAAAAATTATTAAACGCCTGCAAGAACCTAAGGGACAAGTTCTTAATAAATTTACTCTGGGAAACGGGCTTTAGGATTTCGGAGGCGCTGTCCTTATGGTTAGAAGATGTTGAACCCGATGCTCAAAAAATACATCTGCAGGATCGGGGGGAACTGCCCAACCTTGCTGAAATCAAGACCGTATGCAGTCCTCGCACTGTAGATGTTTCAGCCGATCTAATCAACCTTTTCTTTGATTACATAGCGGAGTATCACACCGATGAAGTAGACACTAACTATGTGCTAATCAAAATATCGGGAGACAAGAAATATCAGCCACTGGAATACGAAGATGTTATGAGCCTTTTCCGCAGGCTCAGGGCAAAAACGGATCTACATGTAACCTCTCATATGTTCAGGCACAGCCACTTCGATCTTTTGCTTGAAAGAAGGCAAAGCCCACCACATAGCTGGTAAAAAAAGAAGGGAGTACGTTGGAGAGGAGCGTCAAAATGTCCCACAAGCGTAACACAGAAGGTCTAAAAAGACATGCCGAACACAGAAAAGCCCAAACTGCCAAAAAAGTTGATGAAGCCATCCAGCGCCTGGTCAAGAACAAAGATAGAATCAATTTTAACAGTGTAGCCGAAGAAGCTAGTGTAAGCAAAGCTTATCTCTACACCAACCAGGAAATTCGTCAGCGTATCGAAAATTTGCGGAAACAGCAGGAAGGGCTTCCTTCTGCTAGGCAGGTTAAAAGAGAAATGACTGATGCCAGCAAGGATGCTGTAATTGCTGCAAAAAATAAAAAGATAAAAGAACTAGAAGATGAGAATAAACGTCTTAAAGAAGAGCTGCAAAAGTTGCGTGGCAAATTTTACGATTCACTAACTTAATTTGATTTTAAAAGCAGGGAAGAATGCTTTTAAAAAGAACCCATTTAATACGCATTTGATATATTATGTTCCTCTTCAACAGGACATATCATTTTAAAATTTATTAGAGAGAGGTGGTAAAGTGCCAGTAAGAAAATCAGCTTATTTAGTGATAGTAATAAGCTTAACAGCTTTAACAATTTTTATTACAGGATGTGCTTCAGAGGAAAAAGCAGAGGATGAGCAGGATAAACAAGATGAAGTAAATGAATACAAAGTAGAGGTACAAGCTGATCCTGAGGATGTTGGCGAAATAATAGGAGAAGGCATTTATGAAGAAGGGGAAGAGATAACAGTAGAAGCCACTCCCAAAGAAGGCTACGAGTTTGTTGCATGGGAAAAAGAAGGGGATCAGTTAAGCACAGATAAAAGACATAAGCTGGAAATAATTGAAGATAAAAATCTAATGGCTGTTTTTGAGGAGCAAACAGCCGAGCATGAGCTTGACCGTGATATACCAGAAGAGCTGGAACAGATACTGGTTAAAGGAGAAGAAGACAAAATTGATGGAGGAATCTTGGACCTGGGAAAGGAGTTGGAGAGGGAAAGACGGGGCCCTCCAATAAAGGCTTTTAACCGCTTAGTTGTGGAAGAAGAATTGGTCGAATTAGAAGAGACGATCATCATTCGTCAGCTTGATGAAAAAGCCCCTGAATTATCAGAGCGACTGGAGAAGGCCAATATCAAGTGGTACTATAACGGCAAGAGATTATTTAGTATTGAGGACCTGTATAGTGTTTTGGAAGAAGACTGGAGCAAAATTATTTGTTCTACTATTTTAGAGTACCAGGGAGTAGAAGGATACTTAGGTGATAATCCTGAAGCACCAACCCCTCACTATTTTAACGGCATTGGAGCTATGAAAATATCCCCTACAGAAGATAAAATTGCTTTTGATTTAGACAATTATGGTGCTTGTCCTTTCCGTATAGGTGCTTTTGGTATAATTGACTTAAACGATAATGAAGTTAATTTTACCAATATTGGGTGGGGAGACTTAGCAATGGAGAAAAAATGGTCTCCTGACGAAGAAAATATTGCCTATATCTCTACTGAAGATGGCCCAAGAAGTTGGTTGCATATAGATAACCTAAAACAAAAGGAAAATGTGGTTACCCTTGATGTGGAAAAGCTGAATACCGTTTTAGAACAGGAAGGTTTTAATATACTTCACTCTCGAGAACCTATGCTGAAATACAAAGATATGTCCTGGTCAGATGATGGGAGTACCCTTAAATTTATAACTGCTTTTACTAACGCTAACTGGGAAGATAGTAAAGAATCCGAATTGGAGAAAATTGAATGGTTATTTTGTATTGAAACAGAGGAGTTGAAAATTAAATCGGCAGTTCAAACTTGAGATAATGTTTAAAAACACTTATGTGCGTAGTATCTGATTTATGCGTCACAGATCATCAAAAATTAAACATGTTTATACTTTGTGTATATGTATATAAAGAGGGAGCCCCTTGAAATAGAAGGCTCCCTCTTTTCTAGTCAAGATAACTAAAGCTGTGGGATTGTCAATCCTTAAAGCCTTTTATAACCGCATTCGTCCAAATATCGCTATAAATAAAAACCATAAGAGACGTTCCCACCAGTGTACCGGTTAGAAACGTCTCTTATGGTTTTGCTCTCTTTATCTTATTTATTTAAATTATCCTGCACATTCCTGGTCGCTAAGTCCTTCGGCTAAAAATTTCTCCATAATCATCATATCGACCCACTCACCATGAAGCATTCCCTGATTTTTATAGACTCCGACATAGGAATAACCCATCTTTTCATAAAACTTAATCGCTGCTTTGTTTTTGCTGATAACATTAAGAACCAACTTGTAGAAACCTTCTTTTTTTGCCGCTTCATATAAACCGTCTAAGAGTATTTTGCCAACACCCTGTCCTCTTGAAGATCTTTTTATATAAATGGAAATATCAGCTACTCCTGTATAAGCACTTTTAAAGTTAAATTTATTTAACGAAGCATATCCGCAGATTTCATTTATATTATTAAGCACCACGATAACAACATATCTTGGATCTCTGTTAGTGAGCCAATTATGAATGTCTTCATCTTTCTGAACTCTGGTTTCCAACGTGGCAACTCCGTCTTCAATACCCTGATTGAAAATTTCTGTAATAAACGGAACATCTTTTTCCGTTGCATGTCTTACTGAATAAAGCATAAACAACACTCCTGAATAAATATTCAACAACATGAATAATAATGAATATTATACGCTGTTTATCCTGTTTGTCAATGCTTTTTTTGTTTTTTAAATACATTTTCCAACTTTTTTTATTTCAGCAGCTAATGAGGCGGTAGTCATTGAAACAAGAAGCCCCCACTTCTATAAGTGGTGGGGGTATGTCACTTTACGACTATCAGTTCTCCTGGCATATTTCTGGATAAACAGTCGAGCTCAAAGGTAATCTCTTTACTGAAATCTTCTAAGAACTGACAGACCGCATCTTTCGCTATAAAAGGCAGATTGTTTTCTTTACTAAGGTGCCCTAAAAAAACATGTGATAATCTTTCATGACAGATATCATGAAGGATTTTAGCGGCTGCCAGATTTGACAAATGTCCATCAGAAGATAATATCCTTCTTTTTAAAAATGCCGGATAATCTCCATTTTTTAATGTATGTTCATCATAATTAGCTTCTACAACTAAAAGATTCACCCCATGAATTTTTTCGGTTATCTCTGGGTCTATCTTTCCGGTATCTGTGACGATGCCTACCTTTTTATTCGCTTGCCTTGATTCAAAAACGAAACCAATCGGATTGGCTGCATCGTGGTAGACATTAAAGGACGTCACCATCGTATCACCACTTACTAATGGATTAACAACTGACAGATCATGAAGTCTGGTTGTACTAAGTCCTTCAAATTTTCCCTGCAGGGCCCTTAACGTTCCCGTTGAAGAAAAAATCGGGATCTGTGTTTTTTTTAAGATCATCGGCAGGGCACTGACATGGTCTGTATGTTCATGCGTAACAAAGAGCCCGGCGATATCCGCAATGTCTACGTTAATACCCGCCAGGCCTTCTCTAATTCTTTTAAAAGAAATACCGGCATCTACCAAATATTTCTGCTCTTCTATTTCAAGATAGTAACAATTTCCGCTTGATCCGCTTGCAATTGAACAAAATTTCATGGATTCCTCTTTCTATACAATCGCTGCCAGCAAAGCAGCAAACGAAGGTAGTATTAAACCGATGCATAATATCACAACTAAGGTGATCAGAAAAATCCGCTGACCTTTAGAACGATTTCTTATTCCCATCTTAGTTCACCTCCGATAAATAACGTTCAACAGCCACATTAACAAGAGCACCGTCGCCAACAGCTGTGGTTACCTGTCGCAGTGTTTTCACACGCAAATCACCTGCAACAAAAACACCGGGCTGATCTGTCATCAAAGTTTCATCTGTTCCGATGTACCCCAGGCCATCTTGAAGCAAACCGTTTTCCGGTACTATATAGTCGGCATTAGGTAAATATCCAACAAAGATAAAGACACCATCTGTAGCAAGAGAAGAAGCTTCCTCTGTATTTACATGCTTAATCTGCAACGCCGTCACCTTATCTTCTGTTCCGGCAATTTCTTCAACCATGTAATCCATCATAACTGTAATGTTTTCAGCAGCATAGACCCTATCCTGCAAAATTTTAGCACCACGGAAGGTTTCGCGTCGATGGATGATCGTAACCGATTTACAGATCTTGCTTAGATATAGCGACTCCTCCAGAGCCGAATCGCCACCACCGACAACCACCACATCTTTATCTTTAAAGAAAAAACCATCACAAGTAGCACAGTACGAAACTCCTTTACCACGGTACTTGCCCTCTCCCTCAGCACCTAGTAATCTCGGCTGAGCTCCGGAGGCAAGAATTAACGCTTTTGCCTGATATGTGGCATCCGATGTCACAACCTCTTTCACCGGTTCTGAAATGTTGATTTTTTCAACACGCTTTGTCACCATTTCTACACCAAAACTCATCATCTGTTCAAAAAAATTCAACATTAAGTCCGGTCCTGAAATCGGCTCCTTAAACCCTGGATAATTTTCAATAGCATGCGTGGTTGCGGCCTGTCCTCCCGGCATGCCCTGTTCAATTACCAGGACATTAAGTCCACTTCTTTTTGTATAAATGGCACTGGTCATTCCAGCTGGTCCGGCACCAATAATTATCACGTCATAAATCATTTTTCACACACCTTTTCTTAACGTATTGCTTGGTTCTCCTTCTATTCTAATCCTTTTTTGATAAATAATCATTAAAATTGCTTAAAAAGATGTAAATTTCTTCCACATTCGGATGAGCATTGATTCTTTCTGTTGTCCAATAATCGAGATTTCTGAATAATTTTTGTTCCAGGCCAAAATCATATGCGTCTTGTATGTCCGGAACGTATCCATGTTCCACCTGGTAAACAAGTCTAGCAATGCTGCCATAATTCGGGTATTGATCGATTCTTACAAAATCTTCTGCTCTGTTATGATATTCCAAAAGACCCCTGAAAATACGGTCAAACGTCCATTTATCAATAATCTGATCAAAATGGTATTCGTTTTGGTACCTCCCAAAAACCAAGCCCATCCGACGCAAGTTTTTCATATGTTCATATCCTGTGTACCTTTCCAGAGGATTTTCAATGATAAACGTCTCAATAAAGCCATCGTTAGCAATGATCTGCTCCTGAAGCAAAGAAAAATAATTATCATTATTTGCAATTTCCGGGAATGAAGTATTTTTTTCAACAGCTAAAACTGTTGCCAGAGCTGCTGCTTCAGCAGTTACCATACCAATCGGAATCACTCTCGCACTTCCTGCGGCTAAAGAAGAGTATCCGGCGTGTTTACCTGCCAGAAGTAAATTTTCAAAATCTTCAGGAAGCAAACACCGATAAGGAATCCCGTACTTATCAGGGTCCCCAACAATGGTTCCCCAGTCTCCGGGTTGTGAAGGCTGAATGTCAACAGGATAACTGCCTATCGCAATTTGATCGTCAAAAGATCGATTCTCAAGCACATCATCAATGCTAAGAACATAGGTTGTTAAAAAATGTCTTGATTCTCTGACATAGAGATCATCAGCCGTTCCGACTAAACGGGCATTTTTAAAGCCCGCAAAATTTTCTTGAATATAGGGAATGACATGTTCTAATTCTTTTTTTGCTCTGTCAAAAGCACGAGCCTTACTTACAGGATCAAGCGGGTTGACATCAAAGATGAGCAGCGCATTGATGAGTACCGTTCCGTCATTCTGTCTGGCAGCATTTAACCCCCTTAAACGCATTTGTTCGTCCCTTGGTTGATATCGATACCCCTCATCCGGATATCCCCAGGCCGTTCTGAATCCTGCTCCATAGATTTTTCGTTCATCATTAGCTATGATCCCCTGAATACGATTAGTATTCAGATGCACAAAAACATGGTTCCAGTTAACCTGATCAAGAGCAAAAACAAGTGTCACTCCCATCAGGCGGTCAGGCTTTCGGATGTCTTCTCCAAACAGCGTATAAGGAACGCCTGCCATGGCTGCTAGCACACCATCAGGTGAAGCGTCAATAAAATAAGAGGCCTCGATCTTGTGCAGTTCTCCGTTTTGGTTAACCGTAATATTCTTAATCCTTTTATTTTCTAGGGTAAGGTATGTTACTTCCGTATTAAGCATCAGATCAGCTTTGCTATCAAGCAAAAAAGTCTTAAAGACTTCATGGGCCTTATCGATTTCAAAGGCATTTCCGCCTACATTGTCATAAAATCTTTTGAAAATACCACGGGTTACCAGGTTCCTTTGAGAATCATAATTCATGTCAATAAAGTTTAGGCCACCGAGTGTCATCAACCCACCAATATCGGATCTCTCTTCAATAACTAATACACTGAGCCCTCGTTCACCGGCAACTGTAGCCGCAGCAATTCCTTCAGGGTCTGCACCATACACGACAAGATCATAGACTATTTCCCGGGCAATAGGCACCTCGCGATTCTGGTTATAGATTATTGGATTTAGACTCATCGTAAAAAAAATAGTCCAGACAAGCAATGTTGAAACAACGATTCTCATCAAAAGTACCTCATATTCTGAATTTTTTCTTTAAAAAAACCACAGGCTATTTTAACCTGTGGTTGATAATTTTTGTTAATTGCCAAGATACCTTGTTGGATTAACATGACGTCCGTTTACATTCGTTTCGAAATGAAGGTGAGGCCCGGTGCTCCTGCCTGTCGTCCCCACTGTTCCGACAACAGCGCCTCTTGAAACGTTTTGTGCCATCTTTACATTAATCGATGCAAGATGTGCATATTTGGTTGTTAATCCGTTTCCATGATCAATGATCACCAGGTTGCCATAGCCGCCTGAACCCCATCCGGCAAAGATGACAGTCCCATTTCCTGCAGAATAGGTGGGTGTTCCTCTTGAAGCGCCAATATCAATCCCTGTATGGAAACCTCCACCTCTTGGGCCGTATCTGGAAGTGATGTTACCTCTTAATGGCCAGCCTAACTGACCATCACCGCCTCCACGAGATGCGGTCATTTGCTTGGTTCCTCTTAATACTTCCTGTACAGATGGTTCCTGTAAAACAACTGCACCAAGTTCTTCCCTATTAAGCTCACGCCCATTTTCCGACACCACTTTATAGGTTACTTCTTTAAGCCCTCTAGTACCGGCTTTCTGAACCCGAGTCTGCCCGGTATATAAATTATTGGTATTAATGGTTCTGGTAGAAAATGGAATTTGTTGTTCTACCTTTACTTCTTTTGTCACCATAACATGCAATACAGGCTCTAATTTTACAAGCTTTAATTCCTGTCCGATAGACAGCAAATCTCCTTTTAACTGAGGGTTTGCCTCACGTAATGTGCTTAACCCCACTCCCTGTTTCTGAGCAATCGTTGAAAGGGTATCACCTTTTGCAACTTTGTAGACTTCTATTTTATCAGTACCTGTTAAGATAAAGTTTTTGGCTTCTTCTGTCTCCATTATTTTTGTTGCAGCAACCGCCACTTGAACGACTTCCACGTTTTCTCTAAATTCATAAGCTACCACTTCTTCACTCTCACCAATGAATTTATCTTTAATGCTTTCAAGTATCTTTTCAGCTTCTTCTTCTGTTTTAACGAAAACACGCTGTACATCATTAACCTGTAACGCATATGCATTCGTCGTGCCAGATACGTAAGGAGAAATTAATGAAACTAATTCCCGCGGATCCGAAATCGATTTGCCGGCATATTTAACTTCTGTTGAAAAGCTTATCTCTGAATGCAATTCGTCAATCGAAACTCCAAGCTCCGCTTCCTGCTCGGCCTTCAAAATTTCCAGTGCTTCTTCATAGACACTTTGGTTACTTACTTTTGCAATGCCCTGATCACCAGCCACTAAAACCTGATCAGAACTACCCATTATGAAAAAAGATATCATTACAAGCAGACACATCGCTGCTGCAATCATATGTATTTTGTTTACTTTTTTTGCATCAATCTTTTTTGCATCAATCTTTGCTTTAAGTTCTTCGACTAAAGTACGTATGTCCTGGACACCTCCTTTTCGCGAATCTTTCGCAAGACGAATTATATCATAAAACATTTTAGTCTGCTACCCTATTGTTCTTTTTTAAAACAAGAGCTATCGCGCATTCAATCCTTTTTTTCTGTAATTCACATCCTGTGCGGTAAACTTGCATCAAATCACCACGGTCATAATGGTTACTAGCATGGCAACCCCCACTGCAGTAAAACCTTGCCCAGCAACTCATACACTCCTGTTTATTTAAGACGTTTGCATTCTGCAATGTTTTTCCGATATCCTTTTTATAGCCAGTTTGCACTGTACCCATCTTAAAGTCCAGATTCCCAACAAACTGATGACAGGGATAAATGTCCCCTTTAGGACTTATGGCAAGATATTCATGACCCGCACCGCAGGCTGAAATTCTTTTAGGCAGGCAAGGCCCTTTGTATATATCGATATTAAAATGAAAAAAGTTAAACTCCTCATTTTTTTCAAGCAGGCGGGTCAACTCTTCATAACTTTCAAGCACGACAGGAATATCGCTTTCTTTTATTGCATACGATGCACTCTCCGGAGCCACCACCGGTTCTATTGATAAATTCTTCAATCCGTAATCGCTAAGATGTTGTAAATCTTTAACAAAATCAAGATTTTCACTGGTAAACGTACCTCGTACAATATATTTTGAGTACCCGTCTTTTATAAATTCCTGAATGTTCTTCATAACCGTATCATAAGAACCTTTTTGGTTAGCCGTAAAACGCATTTTGTCGTGAACTTCCGGACGTCCGTCAATACTTAAAACCACACTGATTTCATGTTTTTTAAGAAAATCACCTTTTTCTTTGTCAAGCAAAAGCGCATTAGTCGTAAGGGTCAGCTCTGGAACTTTCCCTGTTTCTTCTGATTTTTTACCGATATACAAAATTAGCTCTTTTACGACATCAAAATTCATCAAGGGCTCTCCACCAAAAAAGTCAATGTTCAGATTCTTCCTGTTACCCGAGGCCTCAAACAAGAAGTCAATGGCAGCTACACCTGTATCTTCATCCATCAATGAAAGATCTCCCCCGTAAGGTCCCTGATCAGCAAAACAATATGGACAGCGCAAATTACAGTCGTGAGCGATATGCAGACACATCGCTTTAACGATAGGATTCTGCTCCGGCATAAAACGCAGAATCTCTTCATCAGAGGAAAATAGTATCCCTTCTTCTGCCAGCTCATCAATTTCATTTATAACTTCCTGTACTTCATCCTTTTGATATCCGGCTTTCTGCATCTCCATAATTGCTGCTTGGCAGTCATTAGTTTCTTTTAATATCTGTAATAAGTGATACGTCATTTCATCAATCTGATGAATACTGTCCGAATTAATATCAATCAGGATATATAAGTCGTCATATTGATAAAAGTGAATCCGGTTAAAATCATAGCTGTTCATTATTACTCTTTCCTCCCTGACAAGAAGTGTCCCTAATTGTAATACCATTGGGGACGTTTCCCTCTGGTATACCAGAGGGAAACGTCCCCAACAAAACAAAAAAATCAGACCCTTTTAGGAAAGGATCTGGCTTCTGTCTTATATATTTTGTAGTATTAATTTTTACATGTTTGATTGCTAACAGTGCATGATGTTTTGCATGCTGACTGGCATGAAGTAGGGCATTCTCCACATCCGCCTTTTTTTATCGTGCATTTTAAATCTTTTTTAGAAATCGTTTTGATATGTTTTTTCATGATACTCCACCTCACTTTGCAAGGGAATTATAACAAATTCCAAAAGAAATAACAATAACATAAAGTCTATTTTAGAATATGCTGAAGGTCTGACTCGATACTCGGATAAGAATACATCATTGCCTGTATTTCGCCGACCGGTATTTTGTGTTTGATCGCCAGCGCCAGATGGTTTACTATATGATCGGCATATCCACCCACGGCCTGAACGCCTAAAATCAAATCACTATTCGGATCAATCAGCACTTTACACATCGCATGTCCATCATTTGTTCTTTTATAGGAGTACCAGTCTGACATGTCTTTTTGTTTTATCTCATAATGAATACCCTGCTTTTTAGCTTCTTCTTCTGACATTCCTGCTGCTGAAATTTTAGGAATGGTAAACAAAGTTGTTGCAATCATTGAATAGTCGGGACTATTACTATTCCCTTTAATAATATTTTCACCAACCACCGCTCCTTCAACTCCTGCAACCGGGGTAAGCGGCAGTCCTTTCGTATGACTGACATCTCCGGCGGCATAGACAGCCGGATTGCTTGGACTCTGTAAATACTGATTAACTTCAATCCCTTTTTCCGAATATGATACTTTTCCTTTTTCTAAATTAAGACTCTCAATATTCGGTATCCGACCGGCTCCATTTACTACGACTCCTGCCTCCATCTCAAAAGATTTTCCATCTTTTTCAGCAATAATCTTATACTGAGTGCCCTGTTCTTCGATCTTCTCCACGCTGGTTTCTAAATGAATTTGGATACCTGCCTGAGCACTTTTCTCAAGCATTTTATCAACCATGTTTTTTTCAAAGTTCTGTAAAACGCGATCCTGAAATTCAATGATATGGGTTTCTACTCCCAGCCTTGAAGTGATATGAGCAAATTCAAAGGAAATATATCCTCCACCAACAAAAACCATTTTTTCAGGCAATTGTTCTAAGTCTAGAAATTCTTCGCTGGTGATCAAGTGGTTCGCCCCTTCAAAAGGCAACTCTCTTGGTTTAGCACCCGTAGCAATTACGATGTAATCACCTGATAAAATTGCATTGCCAACCTTTACTTCCTTTTCAGAATAGAACGATGCTATACCCCGATAAACGTCAATTCCATATTTTTCAAAATAAGCTTCTTTTTGTTCAGGAAATCCTTTTTTCATTTTATTTTTAAAAGAAAGAATATCTTCCCAATTCGTTTCAGCCTGATCTACAATCCCTTTGTCGGACATTCGTTGATTCCAGTCAACTAATTCTGCCAGACCCGTGAATATTTTTTTAGCATCGCAACCTCTTAAGGCACAAGTTCCGCCTAATTCTCTTTCATCGATAATAGCCACTTTTTTGCCTTCTTTATTACATATAGCTGCTGCAGTGGTTCCTGCTGCCCCAGTACCGATAACAATTACCTCATAGTGCTGTCTCATAAAATCACACCCTCTTTTTATCTATATCAAACTATCCATAAACTAAATTCTTCTTGTTTAAACCTTTGCTTGACCAGGTTATATATTACAAATATTTAAAAAATTTGTATATTAATATATACTACTGTATTAAATGATCTTATTGTGGAGGTCCGCTATATGAAAGAAAAAAAGCGATTTTTTAAAAAACCTGAAATTAGAATCAATCCACCCGTTTTTTTCAGCTCCGCCATTATCACTATCATATTTGTGACGCTGACGGTGATTGCTCCGGCAACTACTGAACGAGTATTTACATCAGTCCAGACATGGATTATAGACACCACCGGATGGTTTTATGTTCTTTCTGTAGCCATTTTTCTGATCTTCGTTATTTTTCTTGGCATTTCAAAAAACGGCCTTATTAAGCTCGGACCGGATCACAGTGAGCCAGATTATAACTATATTTCCTGGTTTGCCATGCTTTTTTCCGCAGGGATGGGCATCGGTCTTTTGTTTTTTGGTGTGGCCGAACCGGTCATGCACTACATGAACCCCCCGGTAGGTGATGGCGCTACTGTCAATGCAGCCCGCGAGGCTATGAAAATTACTTTTTTCCACTGGGGCATCCATGCTTGGGCAATCTACGCCGTTGTAGCCATTTCACTGGCCTATTTTTCTTTTAGACACAACCTCCCTCTTGCCATTCGTTCATCACTCTACCCGTTGATCGGTGACAGGATCTATGGACCGATTGGACACATTGTTGA
Source organism: Clostridia bacterium (assembly GCA_007123515.1). Classification (GTDB taxonomy): domain Bacteria; phylum Bacillota; class Peptococcia; order Peptococcales; family SKKY01; genus SKKY01. The sequence goes on along the minus strand of SKKY01000159.1, from coordinate 18,871 downwards.
TACTTTCGCCGTTATCGGTACAATTTTTGGCGTCGCGACCTCACTTGGTCTTGGCGTATTGCAGGTTAACTCTGGACTCAATTATCTTTTCGGGGTACCAAATACGACTTTTGTCCAAATCCTCTTAATTGCCATTATTACCCTGATAGCCACCGGATCAGTTGCCTCCGGGCTTGATGCAGGTATCAAAAGAATTTCCGAACTCAATATGATCATGGCGGTTTCTCTCTTGGCATTTGTATTGATCGCAGGGCCTACCGTCTTTCTTTTACAGACTCTTGTCCAAAATACCGGAAGTTATATTGCGGACGTCATCAATCAAACCTTCTACCTATATGCCTATGAACCCGGCGATTGGATCGGTGGATGGACGCTTTTTTACTGGGGCTGGTGGATCGCCTGGTCTCCCTTTGTAGGAATGTTTATTGCCCGCGTCTCCAGAGGGCGCACCATTCGCGAATTTGTGGTAGGTGTTTTGATGGTACCCGTCGGATTTACTTTTATGTGGATGACCTTTTTTGGAAATACCGGCATCCATATGATTATGCAACAGGGGCTCACCCAATTATCTGATGCGGTTGCTACCGATACCACCATGGCTCTTTTTGAATTTTTTGAGCATCTGCCATTTTCCACACTGGTTGCAAGCATCGCTACTTTACTCGTCGTTACTTTTTTCGTAACTTCATCAGACTCCGGTTCTCTTGTTATTGACATGCTGACTAACGGTGGAGAAAAAGAAGGCCCTGTCTGGCAACGAATATTCTGGGCTACGGCCGAGGGTTTAGTCGCCATCGCACTACTTTTAGCCGGAGGGTTAACCGCCTTACAAACAGCAGCCATAGCCAGCGCCCTGCCATTTACTTTAATTATGCTTATTATGTGTTGGGGACTGCTTAAAGCTCTCCGAATTGAAGTCATTAAAAAAACCACACTTCAAGAAGCGATAGTTATGCCCGATACGCAAAAAAATCCTGTCTCCTGGCAGGAACGATTACATACGCTTATCGATCAGCCCAAAAAACAGGATGTCTGCTCTTATATTTCTGACACGGTAAAGCCAGCTCTTGAAGATGTCGCCAGTGTTTTCCGGAAAAATGAAATTGACGCCGTTGTTGAAACAGGTGAAGACGGAAGGGTCTGGATTGAAGTAAATCATGAAGATGAAGATAATTTCTTCTATTCAGTCAGACCAAGACCTCATACACCCCCGGCCTTTGCCTTAACAGAAGATGCCAAAGAATATCAGGACACTAAAAAACATTACCGCGCTGAAGTCTACTTAAAAGAAGGCGGACAGAACTACGATGTGATGGGCTGGACCAAGGAACAACTGATAAATAATGTTTTAGATCAGTATGAAAAGCATATGCATTTTCTACATATTACAAGATAAGAAAATTTCGGTCTATGTCTGACTCTAAAAACTAAATTACAGCTTTATAAACACGCACTAAAAAACTCCTCATTGCACATTGCAATAAGGAGTTTTTTATGGTGCCTCGAGGCGGAATCGAACCACCGACACGAGGATTTTCAGTCCTCTGCTCTACCGACTGAGCTATCGAGGCAAAATAAAATGGTGACGCGTACGGGATTCGAACCCGTGAATGCCAGCGTGAAAGGCTGGTGAGTTAAGCCGCTTCTCCAACGCGCCATATTTAATGGTGAGCCATCCGCGACTCGAACGCGGGACACCCTGATTAAAAGTCAGGTGCTCTGCCAACTGAGCTAATGGCTCAGGCACCAACGATTTTGAATTATACAGAAGCGCTACTTTCTTGTCAATATAATTCGTAATCTTTGTATTTTTGGGACAAGATGGGTAAAAGCGTAGTATGAAAACTTCTTATACACCTGATCAATCTCACCAATATATTCAGTCATTCCATCTTTGTGACAAAAACCAATCTTAAATTCATATAGGCCATCACTTTTATCTGGGGCAATGACTCCCCCAAAATCGTACTGTTCAGCTCCTTCTTCAATACCCCAGCGAATCATTTCGTAATTTAAAAACTGATTCGGTCCTAAATTTCTTTTCTTATCACGGCTTCCTGCATACAAATAGTATAACTTCCCATAATAGTTAATCGTGACTCCCGCCGATAAGGTATCCTCTTCATGCTTCGCAAGATACACCCGAAGTCCTGGAAAAGCTTCACGCATTTTTAAAAAATATTCATAGGATCTCGGAGTCAGTCTGTTTCTTTCCGACATTTCCAGGTAGATTTCATAAAACGTTTCTAAAAATTGATCGCTCCTGCCATGCTCTGCATAGACTCCTTTTTTCGCTGCTGAACGAATACGATTACGAATCTTACCACTAAATTTTTGCATAATCGATTCCTGGTCATGATCTTCAAAATGAAGAACCATATTATATCTGGGTTGGATCAGCGCATCCTTTTTAGCTCCTTTGTTACGAACAACAAAGCCAGCCTGCTCATATTCTTTCTCAAGCTCCGACGAATAGGGTGTTTCCGGATCGAATTTAAGAGCAAAAGCTTTGTATTTTTTCACCAGTGGTTGAGCCTCAATAACAATTTTCCTTACAAGAACAGGATCGGCATTTTCTGCAACCGGCCCTCTTGGAGCATACAAAAGCGCACCAAAAAAAGGAACTTTTTTAACTAGCAAAGACATCGCCGCAATGATTTGACCGTCCTCTTCAAGATACACCTGTTCACTACCCCAGTCCCATTTTACCTCAGACCAATCCGGGTCCTGGGTCAGGGTTCTGTTTGTATGGCTCCTTACAAATTCAAGATATTTTTCAACGGCAGCCGAATTGCTTTTATCTAAGACTGGCAACGGATACATCTCCTTATATGTCTGTTATTGTTTTTTAACAAAATATTTTTTATATCTTTTGTAGTAATCTTTATAATAATTATTTAGCTTAATCGTTCTAAAGAGACTTTTATCTTTGTCATAGTACAAGGTTGTTGATGTTTTCTTTTCTTTTATCAGCCTTTGAACCTGTTCTTTTAATTCCGGATCCATCGTATATTCTAAGAGCAGATCCTGCGGTATGCTATGCCATAAATATTCATTATTGCCATATTCTATTGGCAGATCCTTTTGATAGATGCGATCATTAATTAAATATTTAGCAAGATTATAACCGCTGGCGGTCACAAAGAAACTGCTTCGTCCCTGACGAATGTTCAGTTCAAAAATCTTCATTTTACCATCCCGGCGATCATACTTTAAGTCAATATTTGCATATCCCGTATATTTAACCTCTTCCAAAAACTTTACATACTTATCATACAACTCCTGATTATACTCCGATACAATTCCCACATAATTGCCTATTAAAACCGGCGTATGATCCTCTAAAACAATTCGCCCAAGGCAGATCATGCGAACCTTATGGTTTCTGTCCACATAAGCATTTAATACGCGCATGACCGTATCATCTCCGGGAATATAATCCTGAATAATCAGATTGTCTTTATACGTTGATCCGTAAATATTAGTGATCGCTTCCACAAAATCATTGCGATTATCAATAATATAGGCTTTCTTTTTCCCCTCAAATTGAGCATTGAAGTAGCTCATACTGTCAGAAGCCTTGACCACAACAGGGAAATCAAAAGGAAGATCCATCTCCGGATCCATACCCTTTTTAAAGATCAGTGTCTCCGGATAGTCGAGGCCATATTCTTCACAGAGCTCATAAAAATTCTCTTTATAGACCACCTTTTCCATCAGCTCTTCGCTGATAAACGGAACGATATAGTCTTTTTCAAGAGCTTCTCTGTTGCGTATTCCAAGCTCTGCATAATTCTCATTACTGGCAACAAGAATCAATTGCTCCGCACGCATTTTTAATTCCGGCACCAGCTGCAACAACCCTGTAACAAAATTTTCCGGCTGATCAAAATTATCAACCATTTTTTTCTCTATAATGCGACTATGCGCCGTAGGAAGCAAGTGCCCCTTTGTAACAACAATACTTTTGATACCATACTCTTCATGAAACGATCTTGCCATACTATATGCATTATCATCTGACCCAAGTATTACCGGTAAAAAATCCAATTTTCCAGCCAAAACAATCCCACCCATCAATCATATTTGTCTAATTTTACAATACGAATCATAATACTTCAAATAAAAAAGTTGGCGAAGCAAAAGCTGCCTCGCCAACCAATAACAACGATACTAAGACCGGCATCGCTTATTTAGAATAATTCATCAATCACAATCGTCTGATTTCTTCCGGGTCCGACAGCAATAATACTGACATCCATACCGGTTAACTCTTTTATCTTTTCTACATACTTTTTTGCATTCTCCGGCAGTTCATCATAGCTAGTTATCGCCGTCGTATCTTGTTTCCAGCCTTCCATTTCAATAAGCTCCGGCTCACACTCAGCCAGTACTTTCAGACTGGTCGGGAAATTTTTCAATATTTCACCACGATACTTGTAGCCTGTACAAATCTTAATCACATCGAGCTCATCAAGAACATCTACTTTTGTTAACGCAATAGTATTGATCCCGCTGACACGTTTTGAGTAATTAAGCATGACCAGATCAAGCCATCCGCATCTTCTTGGACGTCCGGTAGTTGTACCGAACTCATTGCCCTTCTTACGGATCTGTTCACCCATTTCATCTAAGAGCTCCGTCGGGAATGGCCCTTCCCCAACGCGGGTTGTATAGGCCTTAGCCACACCAATAACCTTGTTGATTTTATTAGGTCCCACACCGGCACCGATACAAGCCGCTCCAGCAACCGGATGTGATGACGTAACATAAGGGTAGGTACCTAAATCAAGATCCAGTAACGTGCCCTGAGCCCCCTCAAAAAGAAGCTTCTCGCCCTGATCAAGGTAACCATTAATATGAACGGACGTATCAGCCACCATATCTTTTATTCTTTCAGCATAGCCAAGGTATTCTTCAAAGATTTCTTCATAGTCAAAACCATCAGTGCCATAGACTTTTGTAAAAAGTTCATTTTTTCTTTCGATATTTTCCTTAAGACGAATGGCAAATTCTTCTTTATCAAGAAGATCCACAATCCGAATTCCTATTCTTGAGGCTTTATCAGCATAAGCCGGGCCAATACCACTTTTGGTCGTGCCAATCTTGTTAGCTCCTCTTAGCTCCTCTTCCATAGCATCCTGAGCGATATGGTAAGGCATAATGACATGAGCACGCTCACTGATTTTAAGGTTTGAGGTATCGATACCCTCATCCTTTAAATAAGTAAGTTCTCGGATTAAGACTTTCGGATCAATAACCAGACCATTACCGATTACGCACTTTGTCCCGGGATACAAAATTCCGGAAGGAATTAAATGTAGCTTATACGTTTTATCTCCTACAACAACCGTGTGACCTGCATTATTTCCGCCCATATAGCGAATGACCATATCTGCTTTTTCTGCTAAAAAGTCTGTTACCTTTCCTTTACCTTCATCACCCCATTGGGCACCTACCAAAACAACTGCTGACATTAAACCACCTCATTATTATTATTTATTTTTTATAATTTTTTTATTATGTCTCTGGCTACGGCAATCCCATTTACTGAAGCTTGCATAAGTCCCCTCGTAATACCGGCACCATCACCTATAGTATATAGGTTTTGTATCTCTGTTTCAAAATTATCGCCTAGTGTGACTTTTGACGAATAAAATTTTACTTCTACACCATAGAGCAATGTATTTCTTGAGTATAAGCCAGGCGCTATTTTATCTAAAGCCTTTAGCGACTCGACAATGGATGTTAAGTATCTTGCCGGAAGCACATAGCTTAAATCTCCCGGAACAGCACTTTTTAATGTTGGAATGGTCGTTGATTTTTCGAGCCTGGCATAATCGGTTCTTCTGCCACGAACCAAATCACCTAACCTTTGGACCATAATGCCACCACCCGTCAGCATATTTGCAAGCCGGGCAACATATTTTCCGTATTCAATCGGTTCGTTAAATGGCTTGGTAAATTTTGTTGAAACCAGCAGCGCAAAATTTGTATTTTTGGTACGCAGGGAAGGGTCTGAATAACTGTGACCATTAACCACCGAGATTCCTTCATAGCCTTCACCGGATACCACGCCACCAGGATTCATACAAAACGTTCTGACCCGGTTATCATACGTATCTGAATAATAGACCAACTTAGCTTCGTATAAGTCTTTTGTCAAATGATCCATGATAGAATTAGGCACCTCAACCCGGACACCTACATCAACCTCATTATTTTCTGTCTGTATGTTTAGCTTTGCTGTCTGCTGATTAAGCCATTCGGCTCCACCGCGTCCCGGAGCGACAACAACTTTTTTAGCTTCAATAAGATACTCTTTCAGCCCTCTGCTAACCTTAGCGCCAATCACTAATCCGTCTTCAACAACTAAATCAACCGCTTTGGTTAATGACCAGAAAGAAATATTTTCTTTTGCCACCAGGTAGTCGTGCATCGCTTTAAGAACAGTATAGGCTTTCTCAGTTCCAAGATGTCTTACCGGACAGGAGATTAGCTGCAAATCATGTTTAGATGCCTCATAAGCAATGTCTTCCACCTTAGAACTGTTAAGACCATATACCATATCATTAGCACCGAATTCCATGTATATGGTATCCGCATAATCTATTAATTTCTGACTGATATCCTGTCCTAAATAATCGGTAATCCTTCCGCCAACATCCGTTGACAAACTCAGCTTTCCGTCACTAAACGCTCCGGCGCCACTCCAGCCCGATGTAATGCTGCAGACCGGACATTTAACGCAATATCCTTTAGTCCTTTCCGGACATTTTCTTTTATCGATCTCAACACCTTTATCAATAACGATAATCTGCAACCCAGGTCTTTGGCGCTCCAGCTCAATTGCCGTAAAAATTCCTGACGGGCCTGCACCAATAATCAATATATCAGCATTATGCTTAATCATGTTTTGCCTCCTGTACGCTAAAATTACTTAGATAAATTGCTAAACTTAGTAAACTCTCCAAAAAAGGCCAGTTCTACACTGCCTATCGACCCATTTCTGTGTTTGGCAATAATAATTTCTGCAATAGCCTTTTTCTCACTATCAGGGTCATAATATTCTTCCCTGTAAATAAACATAACGATATCCGCATCCTGCTCAAGCGCACCGGATTCTCTCAAGTGACTGAGGCTAGGTCGCTTATCCGAAGTTTGTTCAGTAGCTCTGGATAATTGAGACAGGGCAATAATCGGTATGTTTAGCTCTCTGGCAAGGGCTTTTAGTGACCTTGAAATATATGAGATCTCCTGTTGTCTTGACTCTGACTTTATCCCTCCGGACATTAGTTGTATGTAATCAACAAAGAGGATATCAAGACCCTTTTCTGCCTGAAGCCTTCTGGCTTTTGCTCTTATCTCACGCACTGAAATTGCCGGCGTATCATCAATAAAAATCTTTGCTTCCGATAATGGATTGATCACATCAATCAGACGGCTCCAGTCATCAGCCTGAATTTTTCCGCTTCTAAGAATTGACTGGTCGATTTTAGCAGCTGACGAAATAATTCTTTGCGTCAGCTGTTCTTTGGACATCTCCAGACTAAAGATAGCTGCTGAAAAATCACTTTTCGTCGTTATGTTCTGGGCCATGTTCAGACAAAAAGATGTTTTCCCCATACCAGGTCTGGCTGCAACGATGATCAAATCAGAGCGCTGAAAACCTGAGGTCATTTTATCAAGGTCAGTAAACCCGGATGCAATACCGGTAATGTCTGTTTTTCGGTTATATAATTCTTCTAAATTCGTGATGACATCATTGACCACGTTCTTAATCTGTACAAGACCGGAGGACTCTCGTTCTTTGGAAATCTCAAGAACCTGTCTTTCCGCATCATCGAGAATACTTTCTACATCCTCTGATTCTTCATAGCAGCGATTAAGAAGCTGTGTATTAATTCTGATTAGTTGCCTGAGCGTCGACTTTTCTTTAACAATCTCCGCATAACGCTCTACCCCCTGCGTGGTAGAGACAGCATTGGCGACTCGGGTAATTTCCAGTAATCCGCCGGCTTTTTCCAAAAGATTTTGTTTTTTTAGATTTTCTGCAATGGTTAAAAGTTCAATCACTTCGCCTTTATCATTTAAGTGGGCAATGGTTTCGAACAATATTCCATTTTGATCTCTGTAAAAATCTTCAGCCTTAAGGCTTTGCACAACTTGATTAATCACCTGTTTATCAAGAATCATAGCTGCAATAATAGCCTCTTCAGCTTCTATGTTTGCCGGCTGGCGTTTTTCAAAACTTACCTGATCCATAAAATTTCATCCTACTCCAGTTCAGAAACTATTATTTTAAAATCAAAGCTTACTTCAGGATGAAGTTTCGCTGTTATGTTATAGGTTCCCAGTGCCTTAATCGGCTCATCTATCGACAATTTTCTTTTATCCATTTTGATGTCATATTGTCTTTCAATTTCTGCAGCGATTTCTTTTGTGGTTAACGATCCGAATAGCCTTCCTCTTTCTCCGGCTTTCACCTTAAACCCAAACTCTTTATCTGTTAATTTTTTGCCAATCGCTTCCGCTTCTTCTTTGCGTTTTAACTCTTCTTGTTTTTTTGCTTCTTTTTGTTTTTCTACACTAGCCAGATTCTGCTTTGTAGCAGGAGCTGCCAGGTTTTTGGGAAAGAGAAAATTATGAGCGTATCCGTCTTTTACTTCTTTAATTTCACCTTTTTTCCCAATCTTATTCACATCTTCTAATAAAATTACCTTCATAGTTTCTCTTCCTTTCTTTTCATCATTCTTTTTCGTACATCAAATAACAAATCTAACAAGCCTATAATAGCAGTAATTACAACTATACTCTGAAACATAAAGACTACAATAATGACAAAAGCAATTCTTAACAGTGGTGAAAGCTCTGCATTTTTAAAGATATGGGCAACCGTAGAAATACCGGTAATAAAAAAAGCGGCTCCATAGGCTATCAGAATGTTTTGACTGATAACCATTAGCATACTATTATTAAGCACATCGGCTAAAAGCAGAATAATCCAGGCTCCCAAAAAGCCCCAGATCGAGTTCCAAGGCAGTTTCCACTCTGAAAACTTTGGGAACTTTGGAACTTTATATTGAAATTTCCTTAAGAACATACTGGCAAAAATAAAGTTAAGAATAGCCGTTAACGCACTTGCAATAACAATAAGCACCGGAATTATATTTATTATAAAACGGATCACCCCATCAAGCATTTCTCTGATTTCTTCTTGAGTGAATCCCTGTTCTTCTAAGTCACTGAGCATTCCTGTTCTTTCATATTGTTCAATCGTTCTGTCAATGGTTTCATAAAAAACTTCCTGTTGTTGTGCAAAATTTAACTGCCCTGTAAGAGCAATTAAGGCAAAAACGATGATCGTCCCCACTACCGATACCACGGTTCCGGCAGACAGTATTTTTGCAACGCTGCTTTCTTTTTTTATCAGATGGCCATATACCAGTGCCAAAAGCATAAACTGCAGATAAAAAAACAAAGCAATGATTGGTCCGGCAAAGATCCCCACCAGAAAAGCGGCAACCAAAGAAGACAATATGCCGGTTGAAAAATTATTTCTTACAATTACAAAGATGATAGGTGTGGCAATAACCATAAAAGTAAAGGTGTTTAGTAACGGAACAAACGTTCCAATCAGTGCGAAAACTGCTGTAATGACAGCCATGATTGCACCTTCTGTTATTTGCCTGGTTTTGAATGTTGTTGTCATTATTTTTAATCTCTCTCCTTGTCTGTCTACCCACCTATTATAGTGGAAAAACACAAAAAAAGACAAGGGAACTTTCGTATCCTTGTCCTTTGTATACTTTATTCTTTTAGTCGATCATGTATGGCAATAAACCAATGTATCTTGATCTTTTAATTGCGATTGTTAAGGCTCTTTGGTGTTTTGCACAGTTTCCTGATACTCTTCTCGGTAAAATCTTACCTCTTTCAGAAGTGTACTTTGTCAGTTTGTTTAACTCTTTATAGTCAATCAAACTTCTTTTATCGGCACAGAAACTGCAAACACGTTTTTTCCTTCTTCCACCACGTTCGCGTCTAACCAATTATCTCATCTCCCATCAAAATGGTATTTCATCACTGGAAAAATCACCCTTGTGTGAATCTCCATCATTATCATTTTCAGAAGAACCTTTTGTACTACCCTTAGGTGATAAAAACTCAACATTGTCAGCAATAATCTCTGTTTTATAAACACGCTGACCTTCTTTGTTTTCATAACTTGATGTCTGGATTCTTCCATCTACTGCAACCTGGCTGCCTTTACTTAAATACTTTGCGACATTTTCTGCTGGCTTCTGCCAGACGGTAACGGGAATAAAATCTGCCGAAGCCTCTCCCTCACGGCTAAATCTGCGGTTCACTGCAACAGTAAAGCCTGCTACAGCAATTCCCGATTGGGTGTATCGTAATTCAGGATCTTTTGTCAGTCTCCCAACTAATACGGCTCTGTTCATAGACTTTATCCTCCGATTCTATTCTTCTACTTTTACAATTAAATTACGAATTACATCATCAGAGATCTTCATCACTCTGGTAAGTTCTTCTGTAACCTTTTCATCACCCATAAACCGAGCAAGAACATAAAAACCATCATTCTTCTTGTCAATTTCATAGGCTAGTTTGCGATTACCCATTTTCGTTAGGGTTTTTAATTCGCCACCCTGATCAGCAATAACTTTATTGAATTTTTCGATTTGAGCTTCAATGACGCCTTCTTCAGCTGGGTTTAGAATATACATAATTTCGTATTCGCGCACTAGTCTTCACCTCCCCCCATGGACTTTGGCTCTTTTTTCAAGAGCAGGGTCTACAACGCAAAATGTTACCATAGAAACAGGAAAAAGTAAAGACAGATAAGCATCTTATTCTTTTTCTTCCTCTCCCTCAGACGGAGTCCATTTCTTAATGGATTTTTCAAGTTTAGGTCTTGGAATCCAAGTCTGATGAGAACAGGTTTGGCATTTTATAACAAAGTCGGCTCCTGTACGCATAACAAGCCATTGATCGCCTCCGCATGGATGTTTTTTTTTCATCTGCAACTGATCTCCTACTTTGATTTTTAATGGCATTTTCACCCCACCCTGCTACATAAATTCTTTTCTGACCGCCGATCCATCTAGATAATTACATTTTCTGCCCTGGAAGGTATTTTCTTCTTCAAGCTTTTGATCAATCATTTCTTTAATTTTCCACCAGCTTGTCTGCCAGTTGCAAAAATCAAGGTTCCCCTGGGGCCCTTTACCCACAATTCTTTGAATGACAATATCCGGGCTTACATACTCAACAAATGTTACCACCCGCTCCACATATTCCTCTAAAGAGATCAGAGAAAACTTTTCTTCCTGATAGTCTTTACTTAATGCGGTGCCTTTAACAATATACAAGGAGTGCAATTTAACATAATCTGACTGTAACGCTGATACAACCTTTGCATTTTCAATCACATCGGTCATCGTATCATAAGGAAGATTTAAAATAAGGTGTGTGACTAAATTAAACCCTCTGCTTTTAATCGCCAGCGCCGCATCAATGTACTCAGCCAGCGTATGACCTCTGTTTATTTTTATCAGTGAATGATAGTTTACTGTCTGCAAACCTAATTCCACATCAATAGAGATATTATAGCGCTGCTTGACCTTCGCTAAAAAGTCAAGATATTCAGAGGCGGCGCAATCCGGTCTGGTTGATATTGAAACTCCAACCACATCAGGATCTTTAACCGCCTGAATGATACAGCTTTTAAATTCCTCAAGAGGCATATAGGTATTTGTAAATGCCTGAAAATAGACAATGAACTTCTTGGCTTTAAAGCGTTTTATGAAAAAAGCTTTATTAATCTCTATCTGTTTTTTTACGGATAGATCATTCGGTAAACATTCAAAACCGGATCCTTCTTCATCGCAAAAAGTACAGCCATCCACAGACACGTTCCCGTCCCTGTTAGGGCAAGTACCCGGAAGATTCACAGGCAGCTTATATACTTTCTCGCCATATTTATTTTTTAAGTGCTCTGAATAAATGTTATATCTTTTTTTCTCCACTGCAATTCCTTTCTATAGCAACCTGAATCCTTCACTCACTATCAACCTGTAAATTTGATACAAATATTCTTGTAAAGATGATTCGCTGATGGATGTCCTTAGACTCATAAAAAACGTGTCTTCATTTAATGGCAACATTGATAACAGGTCGAAGGCAAAACCTAGGACTAACGCCAGAATAAAAACATCAACGGCAGCTCCTAAAATCATCCCAAAAAACTTATCCGCCCCGGAAACAACTCCTGAAAGACTTATCAGTTTAAAAATAACAGATTTAATGATAGAAAAAAGAACTAAAATGATAAAAAACAAAACTAGAAAGGACACGATATTGAGTAAAAAATTAGCCACAATCAAAGAGAGCATTTCCCCTAAGGTACCAACCTCCATACGTTGAGCAATCAAATACATTCGTTCCATTTCTGTTTCTAAATTATTTCCTATTAGCTGTAAAATCACATTATGATCGGCCAGCGTCTCATCAAGACCATTACCATTGTATCCAAAGGTAACATTTTTAACCTCTTCGGATAAGGGAAGTCTTTCATTAACAGACTCCGTTAAACCCTGCAGAAACAACTCCTTGATCTGAAATAAATCAATGAAGGGTCTGATGAGTTTAACCGATAAGTAAGCCGCTAAAACCTTTCCGGCAAAACTAAACAGGCTTGCCACAAATCCTTTATGAAAACCCACAATCGCTCCGATAATTACTACTATGACAATAATGATATCAATCATGTTATATGCATCCATAAAATCACCAGCTTTTTTATTCATTATATTTCATTATCACAAAGAAAAACAATGTTATTCTCTCTTTACACCAAAAAGACTTTTATCAAAGCCAGAACTCTGATAAAAGTCTTTATAATTAGCCTTAACCATTATATTTTTTGTCAATCGTTTACTTTTTGCCATTTTTTAACAAAGGTTGCTCTTCAGACTCCATTTTACAGTTTCCGGAAAATAAAGCCCCATCTTCTATCACAATCGTTTTTGCCGACATATCTCCTTCAAGACTACCACTGGCATTGATTTCTACTTTTTGGTTTGCCTTAATGTTTCCTTTAATTTTTCCGGCAACCACTACATTGTTAGCAAAAGCATTGCCTTCAAGGAGACCTTTTTCTCCGACGATCACATTGCCTTTTGCCTGTACTGTGCCTAGTAGCTTTCCGTCAATTCTAACAGAACCTGCTGAAGAAACATCGCCTGTTACTTCAGAATTCGCTCCGATAATCGTTTCTACAACATCCAAATTAACCGGCCCTTCTTTCTTTTGATCTTTAGCTCCAAACATGAACTCTCTCCTTATTATTTACATCGTGTCCCGAGGATTGATAGACCTTCCATTATAGGTGATCTCATAATGCAGATGCACTCCGGTTGCACGGCCTGATCGGCCCATTCTGCCAATCATTGTGCCTCTTTCTACAGTCTCGCCAGCTCTTACATTAATAGAAGCAAGATGACAATACATTGTTGTATAGCCATAACCATGATTGATAATCACAGTATAACCATATCCTGCCCGCCATCCGGAAAATGTAACACGACCCGATCCAGTCGAATTAATCCTTGTTCCATAGGAATTGGCAAAATCAACACCTGAATGAAACTCCGATCCTCTTCCGGTAAAGGGATTCGAACGCCATCCGTAAGGGGATGTAATCCGTCCTGAGGTGGGCCAGCCCTGAGGCTTGGCTGCCAGGAATCGTAACCGATCCGACGTTTCATTTTCAAGCACAGTAAGAACTTCTTCCTGCTCTGCGACACCTTCATTAATTTCTGAAAGCATCTCTTTTATTTCATCAATATCTGATAAACCATATGTTTTATTATCATTAACATTTTGCAAAGATGCTTCTGATGTATATGTAGTCGTCATCAAATCATAATTTTCTGCAACAAGACTTCTTTGCGGAAACTCTGTTCCGCCACTACCCCTGGAAGCGGTTACGTTTGCCTCTTCCCTTTTTACTTCAAGACCCACCATTTCTCGCACTTTAAAGTCTGTTGACCTTATCTCATCGAGCTTTTCTAGTGCTATTGTGGTTTCCTCTTTAAGGGTTCGGATCTCTTCACTTTGGATAGTGTTTACTATTTTTAAAGTATCATTTTCTAATACTTTTTCTTCTAGCTCTGCAGACTTAACAAATAAGACGCTCACAACAATCAGTGATAAAAGGCCAAAAATTGCCAGTGCATTTATCAAAAGAGCCGGTATCTTTACGCTTCGTACCGTAGCATTGTTATGAGGAATAAACATCAGAGTAAATTTGTGGTTTTTAAACTTAAAATTCACGTGTACACCACTCCTATTACTTTTAAACATCTTTATTCTACTTTTTTTTTTAATAATAGTAAAGTCCTTATTTATGATCCCTCGAAATCCGGATATTTTTTCCGGGCTTTGTAGGTTGTGTGAAGCAAGGTATGAGCAAGCTTTCCGTTAGGCTCACCAAGAAATTCATCATACAATCTTTGAATCGATGGATTCTTGTGAGACTGCCTAAGCGGGCTGTTGCAATCCTCATCATAAATAGCCCGAGCTCTTGTTACTAAATGACTTTCCTTTAGTCTTGACTTTGTCTGAGCATCTATAATCGGTGTTCCTCCTCCGCCAATACATCCACCAGGACAAGCCATTATTTCTACAAAATGGTATGATTCTCCGGCTTTTATTTTTTCAAGTACTATCCTGGCATTTTTCAGGCCATGTGCTACTGCCACTCTAATCGTTTTGTCTCCTATTGTAACCGTTGATTCTTTAAGTCCCTCAGAAATTCCACGCACATTCATAAACTCAATGGTATCAAGGGGTTTTCCGGTAATTACCTCGGAAACTGTCCTCAACGCTGCTTCCATCACGCCACCTGTCGTTCCAAAAATAACACCCGCTCCCGTTGACTGTCCCATAGGCAAGTCAAAATCCTGATCCTCAAGAGCATTAAAATCAATACCGGCCTCTTTAATCATGCGCCCTAATTCCCTGATTGTCAGCACTGCGTCAACATCTCTTGCATCACCTGCATTAATCTCTTTACGGTCTGCTTCATATTTTTTGGCCGTACAGGGCATTACCGATACAGAAAAAATCTTCTTCGGATCAATACCACAAATCTCTGGATAATAGGTTTTAGACAGGGCGCCAAACATCTGTTGAGGCGATTTGCAGGATGAAAGATGATCGATAAATTCCGGGAAATGATGCTCACAATATTTAATCCAACCCGGACTGCAGGATGTAATTAATGGAAGATTCTTATTGTTTTTTAGTCTGTCAATAAATTCATAGCCTTCTTCAATAATGGTCAAGTCCGCTGAAAAATCAGTATCAAAGACCTTGTCAAAGCCTAACAGTTTTAATGCAGCCACCATTTTCCCTTTCACATTCGATCCAATCGGCAAACCAAAAATTTCACCAAGCGTAGCTCTTACAGTAGGAGCGGTCTGGACCACGACATGAAGTTCTTGGTTATTTATCGCATTAAACACTTTATCAATTTCACTTTTCTCCTGGATCGCCTCAACAGGACAGACATTAATGCATTGCCCGCAAAGCGTACAATTTATATTTTCTAGCTGGTGGTCAAAGGCTGTGGTAACAATCGTATCAAATCCTCTGTTAATAGCCGCTAAAATCCCCACTTCCTGTATGTCAGAACAGGCGGCGATACATCGCTTGCACAGGATGCATTTTTCTGGATTTCTTTCGATCGCAACAGTTTTAAACATCCGGTCTTCTTTATATTGATCGTAGCTAATTGCCCCCGGAAAACGTATGTCTTTAACCCCTAATTCAATGCTCAGCTTTTGTAGTTCGCAATTTTGATTTCTTGAACATTTCAGACAGTCCTGAGGATGATTTGATAAAATCAACTCAAGCACTCCTCTTCTAACTTTTCTGACTTTTTCAGAATTAGTGAATATTTCCATATTCTTTTCCACCGGATAGGTACAAGAAGACTGCAGGCCCCGGATGCCCTTTATCTCTACTATACATATACGACAGGCACCAATCTGATTTACATCTTTTAGATAACATAATGAAGGAATAGTAATATTGTTAGCTCTGGCAGCCTCCATAATGGTCATTCCTTCGCTGGCCGTAATTTCTGCACCATTAATTTTTATATGAATTTCTTTTTTCATAATACAGAGCTCCTCAATCTTTTAAAATAGCGTTAACCGGACACTTTTCGATGCAGGCATTACATTTGATGCACTTTCTCTGGTCAATCGTATATAACTCCCGTGGTTTTCCTGATATGGCTCCCACGGGACAATTTCTGGCACATAGTCCACATCCAATGCATTTTTCCGGAATGACGGAATATTGTAGAAGTGCCTGACAAACTCCGGCCGGGCATTTTTTTTCAAAAATATGGGCTTCGTACTCTTCTATAAAATATTGAAGGGTGCTTAACACCGGGTTCGGAGCACTCTGCCCAAGGCCACATAGTGAAGCCGATTTTATTATTTCCGCAATATCCTGAAGATTCTCAAGATCTTCAGCCTGCCCTTTTCCTTCAGTTATTTTATTTAAAATTTCCAGCATTCTTTTTGTACCAATTCTGCATGGAGGACATTTTCCACAGGATTCTTCCTGGGTAAATTCAAGAAAAAATCTTGATACATCGACCATGCAAGTATCTTCATCTAAGATAATTAAACCTCCCGACCCCATCATTGAGCCGGCCTTAATTAAATTATCGTAATCGATTTCTATTTCCATAAGTTCAGCCGGAATACAACCTCCGGACGGTCCTCCGGTCTGAGCAGCTTTAAATTTTTTCCCCTCAGGAATGCCTCCGCCTATTTCATAAATAATAGTCGATAATTTAGTACCCATCGGTACTTCAATCAGGCCGGTATTTTGTATCTTTCCGGCTAAAGCAAAGACCTTAGTGCCTTTGCTTTTTTCTGTCCCTACTTCATTAAACCACTCTGCCCCATTTTTAATAATTTTCGGTACATTAGCCAGCGTCTCTACGTTATTAATAATGGTAGGTTCTTGCCAAAGACCCTGGTTAGCCGGAAACGGTGGTCGAGGTCTCGGTTCTCCCCTTTTCCCCTCAATTGATGCGATTAGGGCTGTCTCCTCACCACAAACAAACGCGCCGGCTCCTAAGCGAACTTCTACCGAAAAACCACGCCCTATGCCGAACATGTTTTCGCCTATCAGTGCATGTTCTTCTGCTTGTGCCAGGGCTAGCTCAAGCCTTTTTATGGCCAGAGGATATTCGGCCCGGACATATACATAACCTTTCGAAGCACCTATGGCATAACCGGCAATCGCCATGGCTTCAATTACACTATGGGGATCGCCTTCCAGGACACTCCTGTCCATAAACGCCCCGGGATCGCCTTCATCAGCATTACAAATAACATATTTTTCTTTTCCGTTTGCCTTTCTCGCAAAATCCCACTTTTTGCCGGTCGGAAAACCACCACCGCCACGACCGCGAAGACCGGACTTTGAAATAATCTCGATAACCTCTTCCGGGGTCATTTCCGTTACAGCAATCGCCAAAGCCAAATAACCGTCCCTTGCGACATATTCTTCAAGACTTTCAGGATCTATAATTCCACAATTATCCAAAACAATTCTTTTTTGGTGCTCAAAAAAAGGGATTTTTTCAAAATCAAACAAAGAAAACGGTGTTTCTTTTTTTTCATATAGCAGGCTTTCTAGAATTTTTCCATTCAAAAAATGTTCCCTTACAATATCTTTTATATCTGCAGGAGATACCGGCCCATAGACCACCGATTCAGGATAAACAATAATAGCCGGCCCTGATTCGCAAAAACCAAAACAGCTGGTTCTGACAACTTTTATCTGCTCACTAAGATGATGTGACTCAAGCTCAAAATATAAATTATTATAAATTGCCTGGCTGTTTTTGGCCTGACATGATTCACATTCACAAACAAGCACATGGGTTACTATATTTTTCATCACTTCCCCCTATCCTTCTCTATTAATCAGCCATTCCTTTATTGGCTGATTCTTTATAATATCTTCCTCGACAATTCTTTCTACCATGTTTTTCTTTATGTTTCCATATATTCTGCCCTTTTCTCCAACATGGAAAACGGAAACAAGCGGCTCGCTAAAACAAAGTCCGGGGCAGCCCGTTTGAGAAACTTCAACATCTATTATCTGCTTTTCTTTTAGAATTAGCTTCAATTCTTCTAAAACAACCTTTGCGCCCGCTGTAATCCCACAAGTAGACATCGCAATCTGAACCTGCACCCTTTTAGTTTCACCAAACTCTTGCTCACTTTTTAGAATTTGCTCTTTCCAGTCGGCCAACTCTTGTATTGTCTTCATTTTTATTCACTGCCTTTCTTGCGATAGCTTTCTATAAGACCCGTCACATCATTTTCGGAAAGCTGCCCATGAACATCTTCGTTAATTGTAATTACAGGCGCCAGCCCGCATGCCCCAATACAACGACATCCTTCAAGTGTAAACAATCCATCATCGGTCGTTTCTCCAACCGCTATTTTCAACTCCGATATAAACTTATCAAATATTTTTTGTGAGCCTTTGACATAACAAGCCGTACCTAAACAGACATTTATACTATACCGACCTCTCGGACTAGTTGTAAAATAAGAATAGAACGTTACAACCCCATTAACCTCTGCCAATGGCACCGATAATTTTTCGGCTATTTCTACCTGTAAAGCTGGCGGTATATAACCAAACTCTTGCTGGGTACGATGAAGAACTTTTATCAAATCCGATTTATCAAACTTTTCTGATCCAATTACATCTTTTATACTCTTTTCTCCTTCAAAATTACAAT
>SKKY01000167.1 GCA_007123515.1 Clostridia bacterium | reverse complement strand
TGGTTTCAAAAATATTAAACCTCGGATTTAGCGTTTCATAGGGATCCTGAAAGATCATCTGAACTTCTTTACGGAAAGCCTTCTGCATCTTTTTATTACCCACCTCAAGTGGATGACCATCGATAATGATTTCACCATCTGTCGGTTCCTGGAGACGTACTAAAATTTCTCCGGTCGTGGTTTTTCCGGATCCACTCTCTCCGGCCAAACCCAGGATCTCGCCTTTTTTAATCTCTAAGTCAATCCCATCAATGGCTTTTACAAACTTTTTCTCTTTAGTGAACATTTCCTTAAAACCTTTATTAACGGGATAATGTTTTTTTAATCCATTGATCGAAATCATTACATTGTCACTCATGAGATATCCCTCCTCATTTCCTCAATTAACCTGTCTCTGACAGCATCCCAGGTTTCTCTCTTTTTGGAGGCAGCTCTGAACTCTTCTACCTGATCATTATAATGGCAGGCTGAAAAATGACCAGGCTGAACTTCTTCAAGTACCGGCTCGGTTGTCTCGCACAATGTTGCCTTAAAGGGACATCTGTCTTTAAAGCGACATCCGTATTGCTCCTCCATTAAATTCGGAGGAGCTCCGGGAATTGAAATTAATTCTTCACCAATTTCATGAATGCTTGGAAAAGCGTTATTTAGCCCTAAAGAATATGGATGTATCGGTTTGGTAAAAAATTCTTTGGTATAGGCTTTCTCCATTATTTTCCCGCCATACATAACAATAATCGACTCGCAGGTTTCAGAAACCACAGAGATATCAT
Organism: Clostridia bacterium; assembly: GCA_007123515.1. Classification (GTDB taxonomy): domain Bacteria; phylum Bacillota; class Peptococcia; order Peptococcales; family SKKY01; genus SKKY01. Next base: position 12,252 of record SKKY01000167.1, on the reverse strand, counting down.
GAGTAATTAAAATCATAGAACTATTTATCTTCTTTTGAATATCCACAATCTGTTGCAAAATTCTGTCTTGAACCACCACATCAAGAGCCGTTGTAGGCTCATCGGCAATGATTAATGATGGGTTTAGGGTAAGAGCCATCGCAATAATGGCACGTTGTTTCATCCCTCCGCTCATCTGATGCGGATAACTTTTTAGTCTTTTTTCTTCAAGACCAACCATCTTAAACACTTCGACTGAACGGTTATAGGCTTCTTTTTTTGTCATTTTGGCATGACTCAGAATTCCTTCTATTAGCTGATCTCCTACCGTATACACCGGATTTAGCCCGTTCATGGCACTTTGGGAAACCATGGCAATTTCGTTTAGTCTTAGCTGTCTGATTTCTTCATCACTTTTCTTGACCAGATCCTGACCCTTAAAAATCATTTCTCCGGTACTGATTGATCCGTTTTTTGCCAACAGTCTCATGATCGACTTAGCCAGCGTCGTCTTACCACATCCGCTTTCTCCAACAAGTCCCACACTTTCTCCTAATGCAAGAGAAAAGGAGACATCATCAACGGCTTTTAATGTTCCTTTTTCCGTCTTATATTCAATCGTTACATTTTTAACATCTAATAAAGCCATGTCTTAGCGCCCCCTCAATCTTGGATCTACCACTTCTTCCAGGGCTCTGGCAACAAAGAATATGGACAGCAACAGTAAGACAATTGCCATACCGGGAGCTGTTACCCACCACCAGGCAACTCTGGAATTACCGGTTGTAAAAACAATGTGTAAGATTTGTCCCCAGCTTGGAACATTGGGGTCTCCAAAACCTAAAAAGGCAATGCTTGCTTCAGCGGCAATCGCCCAATTGACCATAAATGCCATCTCCAGCATGATTAATGGTACAACATTTGGCAGAATATATTTAAACATCAGGCGAATATCGCCCGCACCGGCCACTCTGCCGGCTTTAATAAAAGGTCTCTTCGCAATTGACAATACCTGCGACCGAACCAGTCGGGCTACTGTACGCCAGGAAAGCAGCGAGACAGCTAATATAATATTCCAGATGCTCGGTTTTAATACGGCCGCCAGCACGATAACAAAAGGAATAAAGGGTATGGCATAGAAAAAGTCAACCACCCGCATTATGACGGTATCAACCACACCCCCATAATAACCCGATATGATGCCGACAACAGAACCGACAATCGTAACCAGCAATGCGGCAAGCAATCCGACGGTTAAGGCTGTTTTCGTCCCGAGAATTACCTGAGAGAAAATATCTCTTCCCACATCAGTCGTTCCAAAAGGATGCGATAGTGAAGGTGCTTCAAGCCTTTTGATTGTTCCTTCTTCGGTATAGTGTCTGTCTCTTGGTCCGTGAGGCGCTAACGCCTCGGAAAAGATCGCCACTCCGATAAAAAATATCAGAACTACAACCCCAAACATAGCCAGCTTGTCTTTCTTTACATTTTTTAAAAAAAGCTTAAATACACTTTGTGTATTGGCTTGTTTTTTCACTTTTACTTCACTCACGGTTTCACCTCTTTGTATATTAGTTATATGAAATCCTTGGATCCAGGAATGCATACATTAAATCTGCTACAAGATTCATAAACATAACGACTGCAGAAATAATAATAAAGCATGCCTGCGCTAATGGATAATCGTGACGCGTGACCGCGGTTACGATTTCACGACCAAGCCCCGGCCAGCTAAAGACCACTTCTAAAAGAACCTGGCCACCGATAGCCGAGCCGATAAAGAGGGCACCCGCTGTTACTACCGGAAGCAGCGCATTTCTTGCTGCATGGTAGTAAAGAATTTTCCATTCTTTAATTCCTTTAGCTCTAGCCATTTCAATATAATCTTCTGACATTACTTCCAGCATACTGTTACGCATAATTAACAACGGTGTTGCAATAAAATATAGGCTTGCCACAATCGTTGGCAGGATAAGATGCCTTAAAAAATCTAGATTTAAAAACATTTCTGAAAAAGTACCTCCGCCTGTACCGGCGCTGCGCATCCCTTGTGCAGGCAGTAAGCCAAATTGTACTGACACTACCAGTATGGCGATCAGACCAATCCAAAAAGTAGGCGCTGATCGGAAAAACAAGGCAAAGGTAATCGCAAAGGATTCAAACTTTGTTCCTCTTCTCCAGGCCATCAGGGCTCCGATAAGTACACCTATGGTATAGGCTATAATCATGGCTGCAATCATTAGAATCAGTGTCGCTGCCAGTTTTTCCTGAATAATTTCTATCGCCGGGCGATTATAAAAATAGGAATCGCCAAAATCAAGTCTTACTAAGTCTTTAATAAAAATCTGATATTGTACAAAAAGGCTTTCATTCAAACCATATCTGTCAAGTAATTGCTCTCTGGCCTCTGTAGGAATAGATGGATCTACAACAAAAGCTGTAGGATCTCCGGGCATTAATCTAAACATGAAAAATATCATAGTTGACACTAAGAATATCATGAGAAACATAACACCAATTCTTCTTAATAAAAAGTTAAGCAAGTTCTCACCGTCCTTGTTCTATTTCTTAAAATATCCGATAAAAAGGGCAGCCAGACGAACCAGCTGCCCATAATTTGTGTCAATTACTTAGGCATTCTCATTCTGCCATTGCTGTCCCAGGTAAAACCTGCATCTTCAAGTATTTGACGTGCCATTTCCGGGTCATATGTGTCGTATATTGGCACATTTGGATTGTGCCAGAACTCGTTTGCTTCAACGATACTAAATCCGCCACCACCACGTGCACCATATCCGTTTAAGTGAACATCTAACGCTAAGTCATAGTCTGTTAGATAAGCCACTGCCTTACGGAATTCTCTGTTGTCAAATGGAGGTCTATCTATGTTGAAACCAAGATAGAAGAAACCAATATCCTGAGCTTCAGTCAGTTCAAGATGGTCATATCTTCCTCCATCGTTATTAAAAATCTGTTCCGTATGAGCCGGTACAAGGTCATATGAAACCATATCTACATTTCCTAGCTCAAGTGCTGTTAAAACACCTTCAGGAGATGCGAAAATCTGGAAAATATATCCTTCAATAATCGGTGGCTCAAAGTACTCATCAAATCTTGATAAAACAAGCTCTTCACCAGTCTGGAAACGCTCTAACTTAAATGGTCCGCTTCCGATTGCTTCACTGTTTGCATACTGTACAGGGTTACTAATGTCTTCCCAGATATGCTGAGGAAGTATCGGAATTTGCGCTAATGTGTTAGTAATAAACGGCGCATAAGCATACTTAAGGTTAAAACGCACTGTGTTCTCATCGGTAATTTCCACTGAGTCAATTGGCTCTAGGAAGGATGCAAAATATTCAACATTCTGATCAATAAATAAGTCGTATGAAAACTTTACGTCTTCTACTGTTACAGGCTCTCCGTCATGGAACGTCATTCCGCTTCTTAATGTTACATCAATCACATCATCAGCAACAACTTCCCAGCTTTCAGCGGCCCATGGAACTGGCTCAATTTCAGGAGATAAGCGAACTAATTTATCATAAATCAGACGAAGGTTTCTCCAGCCATAAACACTCTTTGAGCTGAGTGGGTTAATATCATCTATGTTTACATTACTTGCAACAACCGGTACCGTTTTATCAGTTAATGGTGTTAATGTAAATGGTGTCCACTCATTAAATAATCCTTCACCAGGAATGTTAATGACATTTTCAAAACGCTCTTTGTTGTAAGTCTGCATGTTGGCTCTTGAATACAAAGTGATTAGCGGAACATCTTCTGCTAAGATTTCCTGTGCTTCGAATACAATCTCTCTGCGTTTTTCTAAATCCATTTCCTGACGCTGTGCATCAGCTAGCGCATCAAATGCTGGGTTTCTGTAACGGCTTGTATTGTTACCGCCAACACCTGCATTGTCTGAATGGAAAATTGAGTGAATGAACATATCCGGATCTAAACGCTCAATACGACCAGACCAGCCGATAGTAAATGCATCATAGTCCATGTCCTCACCATAAAGAACATCTAGCAGTACAGCAAAATCCATAGGCTGAGCAACAATGTCAACCCCTAGCTCTTGTAATTCTTCGGCTACTTCCTGCGCCATTTCATAGTTTACCATGTTCGCTTCCGGTAGTGAGCTTAAAATAACAAGCGATGGTACCATTTCACCCAATTCATCGTCAGATACATCTCCGGTCTGTCCTCCGCCACAGGCTGACATGAATAACATTGTGACTACCAATAAGCAACCAAATATGAGACTTTTTCTTTTAAATGACATATTTCTCCCCCTTATAATTAAGTATAATTTCTTCTCTTTGACCCTGACTATTTTATTGCAAATATTACGGTGTCAAAAAGTATCCTTTTCCCCCCTTTGGCTATAATATAGACATCATAAAAAAAATCTGGAAATATGAATTCCAGAACACTCTCGTTCTAAATATTTATTCACTTATTTGCATAATTAAAAAATGCGAACTGATTAAATTCTTTTTATCAATATAATGTAAATTATACAAAAATGCAAACATTTTTTTATTCCCATGGTCCGTGCAACATACTTATGTCTTTCCCTAAGGAACATGCCTAACAAAAAAAAACGTTTGTTCTGATTTTTCAAGGCAAACGTTTCGAATTTTTACCTTTCCTCTTCTTCTGTTTCCTGACTGTCCGGCTGAACCTCAGGGTCATCATGTAAGAGATTTTCTGTTATCTCTGACCAAGTTTCTTTAGAAACCTTAAGGCCTGTTATGGTATCTGTAATCTCATTACCTCTGATCAAAAAATCGGCCTCCGGATACACTTCTGTATTTAGCATCCGGATAAATTCATCAGGCTCAATACGTTTAGTCCGGTAAAACTTTGCATTAATCCTATACCCGGGTGCAATTTTTCCTGTATCAAGTTCCAGGGCATCGGCTCTCCAGCCACTCATTTTATATACCGATGATACAAGAGTGTTTTCGGTATGCATCAGTTCTCCATCCGGAGCGATCATAACGACCCAGGTAAATCTTGAACGCAATTCTTCTTCCGTGTAGATTTCTTCTTGCAAGACAGCTCTCAGGCTTCTACCGGCTAAGAGGGGATCGTCAGACTGACTAAAAAAAATTCTATCGTAAGGAAAACGGGCCATTGCTCCCGGTAAATCCCGGGTTACCCAGCCGGTATCTTCCGGAATATCAACCATCCCCGGCATTAGTGTAAAACCGGTTGCATCAAAAATATCGGCTTCTCCACGATTAAGATTCCTGCTAACGGTAATAATTTTTCCGTCTTTAATTCCGATATGAGCATCGAAAATTCCACTACCCGTTCCATCGATAATCCGCGCATTTTTTATAACCACTTCATAAGGTCTGGCCGCACGAAAAAAATCATCTCTTCCGCTTTGTTTAGCATACTGCAGAACAAAAAAAGCGATTAGAAATGATAAGAGAAATATTGTCAACGTCGAAAGAACTATTTTCACCTTATCCATATTAACTCCCCATCGAAGCAAATAATGCCATTGTCATAATCCCGTTCCAGACTCCGTGAGCCACAATCGGAATCCAAAGATTTTTATATTTTTCGTATAGATGTCCTAAAACCACTCCGGCAACAAACAAAGGAACAAATCGATATAAATCAAAATGCACGGCTCCAAAAATCACAGATGAGATCGCTATAGCCAATCCGACCGGCAATCTGTTTCTAAGCGCCTTATACAGAAAGCCTCTAAAAAACAATTCTTCACTGACAGGTGCAAAAAAGACCGTCACAATAACAACCAGAATCATTTCTTTGTTTGATTCGGCAAATACGAGGAAATCAACGATCGCTTGCGGCTCTGCTGACTCCGGAAACAGAAAAAACATCACCAACGCAGCAAAAAAAGTGGCTCCGAAAACCAGCAAACTGCTTAATAAGCCATATTTTACTAACTCAGAAAAGCTATAATTTACAGGGTTAAAAACAGAAAGACTGCATTTGTATTTTATAACTACAATATAATAAATATACAAAATGAATATTAAAAACTGAATCAGACTAAAAAACACAAAAAACCCAAAAATACTAAGTTCAATGGAGAAAATATTTAGCACATATTCTATCGTAAACCTGATTTCAGAGGCCAGAAAAGCAATAGCCATAAAGATAACAAAGATAAAAAGTGCTTCAGTAATACTCCAGGGAACTTTTTTTTCCTCCTGATCGTACATCGATTAACTCATTTTCTCAGTCAGCATTTTGTTAACCAGACCAGGATTAGCCTGACCCTTCGTTTCTTTCATTATCTGCCCTACTAAAAAGCCTATGGCCTGTTTTTTCCCGGACTTAAAATCTTCAACAGATTTAGGATTTTGAGCAATGACCTGATCAATAATCGAATCCAAGGCGCCTTCATCTGAAATCTGAACCAAACCTTTTTCCTTAACGATACTTTCGGGATCTTTACCAGTATGGAACATATCTTCAAATACGGTTTTAGCTATCTTTCCGCTGATTGCCCCTTCTTCCACAAGCCTAAGTAACTGTGCCAAATTCTCTGGTGATACAAGGCTGTCTTCAATCTCCGTTGATTCGGTATTTAATAATCTGCAAAATTCAACCATCAGCCAATTACAGACTTTTTTCGGTTCATTATATAGTTCCACGGTCTTATCAAAAAATAAAGCTAATCCCCTGGAACTGGTAATCACTCCGGCATCATATTCCTGCAAACCAAAATCATTAATGATTCTCTCTTTTTTCACATCAGGTAATTCCGGCAATGTGTTACGTAATGCTTCAACATAGTCTTTTGAAATAATCAGTGGCGTCAGATCCGGATCCGGGAAATAGCGATAATCATTAGCCTCTTCTTTTCCTCTGAGACTAAATGTCATCCCCTGGTTATCATCCCATGTTCTGGTTTCCTGAACCACTCTGCCACCGTCTTCAATAAGCTCGATTTGTCTTTCCACTTCATACTCAATGGCTTTCTGGACCGCTTTAAAAGAATTCAGGTTTTTAACTTCCGCTCTAGTTCCAAATTCCTCTTGCCCGAAAGGTCTTATTGAAACATTGGCATCACAGCGCAGAGATCCTTGCTCCATCTTCACATCTGAGACCCCGGTATATTCTATATAGGCTTTGAGCTTTTCTAAGTAGGCTCTGGCTTCGTCTGCAGAACGCATGTCAGGCTCTGATACAATCTCTATAAGGGGCACGCCGGCACGGTTATAATCAACCAGAGAAGCATTAGAAAGGGAGATGGTATCACCTTCATGAACCAGCTTTCCTGCATCTTCTTCCAGGTGGATTCTTGTGACCCCGACTCTTTTGGATTTGCCGTCTGTTTCAATATCCAGATAACCATGCTCACAAACCGGCAAGTCAAATTGTGAAATCTGATAGGCCTTAGTCAGATCCGGATAGAAATAATTTTTCCTGTCAAATTTACTAAATTCGGCAATGTCACAATTAAGAGCCAATCCTGCTAAAACAGCATATTCGAGAGCCTTTTCATTTAACACCGGCAATGTGCCCGGAAGGCCAAGGCACCTCGGACAAACATTGGTATTAGGAGCCATTCCAAACTCATTAGGACAACTGCAGAAAATTTTAGTGTTTGTCTTAAGTTCAACGTGCACTTCAAGACCAATGACTACTTCATAATTCATCTACTCTGCCCCTCCTTTGAATCCGGCTTTTAAAATGGTTTTGTCTGTATTTTTTTCAAGAGTATAGGCTACCCGTAATAATGTGCTTTCATCAAAAGGCTTTCCTATTAATTGCAGTCCGACAGGCATTCCCTCACTTGTACCATAAGGGATTGACATGCCCGGTAATCCGGCAAGATTTACAGGAATGGTACAAACATCAAGCAGGTACATCGATATCGGGTCGGAAATTTCCCCGAATTTAAAAGAAGTTCCCGGAGCCGTTGGTGTAAGTAACAAATCAAATTGTTTAAAAGCCTGATCAAAATCTTTTTTCACCAGATTTCTAACTTTCAGAGCTTTAAGATAGTATGCATCATAGTAGCCGGCGCTTAAGGCATAGGTCCCGAGCATAATCCGGCTTTTTACTTCCGATCCAAAACCTTTGTTTCTTGTTTTACAAAACATCTCCATCAAAGAGTTTTCTTCAGAACGAAGGCCATATCGAACCCCATCGTAGCGAGATAAGTTTGAACTGCATTCTGCGGTAGCAATAATGTAATAGGCAGGCATCGCATAATCTGTGTTAGGCATCGAACACTCCCCAACTTCAGCGCCTAATTCTTCGAGTTTTTTTATGGCATCATTAATATTATCTCTGACACCCTGCGAAACACCTTCGCCAAAATACTCCTTCGGAATTCCAATTCTAAGGCCTTTTACATCATTAACAAGAGCCTTTGTGTAATCGGGATATTCAACATTGGCTGATGTGGAATCATTGCCATCGTGTCCGGTGATCGCATTCATTACAAGAGCACAGTCGGTAACATCTTTGGTAAACGGTCCGATCTGATCTAACGAAGAAGCAAAAGCAATTAGTCCGTAACGGGATATTGCACCATAAGTCGGCTTCATTCCCACGACACCGCAATAAGCTGCAGGCTGTCTGATTGAACCACCAGTATCAGAACCCAGTGTAAAAAAGGCTTCATCAGCCGCTACTGCAGCTGCCGATCCGCCACTTGAGCCTCCCGGAACATAATCAAGATTAAACGGATTCCTTGTCTTTTTAAAGGCCGATGTTTCCGTGGAGGACCCCATCGCAAACTCATCCATATTTAACTTTCCTAATAATACCGCATCCGCATCATTTAGTTTTTTTACAACCGTCGCATCATAAGGAGGCAAGTAGTTATATAGCATCTCCGAGGAACAGGTTGTTAACAGGTCCATCGTTGACATATTATCTTTAAGTGCCATCGGAATACCTGCAAGTTTGCCTACCGCTTCATTTTTTGCTCTTTTTTCATCGATTTCCATCGCTTTTTGAAGAGCTTTATCTTTATTTAAAGTCAAATAAGCCTGAACATCAGGATCTTTGTCTTCGATTCGCTGGTAAATGGACGCAGTCACCTCTTTAGCACTAACTTCTTTTTTCTCAAGTAAATCAATAATTTCATGCATCTTATATTCAAAGTAATTCAAGCGGGCTGCCTCCTTATACTATTTTAGGAACACGGAACATTCCCTGAGATTCCTCAGGTGCATTCTGCAGTGTTTTTTCTGTTTCAAGCGTCTGATGCACTTCATCTTTACGTAAAACATTGTGGATCGGAAGCACATGAGCCAGAGGCGCAGTGTCCTTGGTATCTACTTTAGCCAGTATCTCCATATAATCAAGGATCCTGTTTAATTTTTCAAGTTGCTCCTCTTTTTCCGGCTCACTCAATTCAAGCCTTGCCAGATTCGCTACATACTCCACATCTTTCAATTCTATCTTCATATGTCACCTTCCCTTGTTTAATCATGTCACAAAACAATAAATCAATTGTAACTGTATCATTTTAATAAATCAATAAACTCCGTCTCTGTGATTATTGGAACCCCTATTTTCTGAGCCTTTTCCAGTTTAGATCCGGCTTCATCTCCATATAGTACATAGTCGGTTTTTTTACTGACACTGCCACTTACTTTTCCTCCACGTGCCTCAATCAAGGCCTGGGCTTCAGTCCGAGTATAAGATGAAAGTGTCCCGGTTATCACAAATGTTTTTCCGGTAATGTCTGATTCAATAATCGGAGAGAGGTCTTCTTTCATTGTCACACCGGCCTGTCTTAGTTTTTCTATGATCTCACGATTATGATCCTCATTAAAAAAGGTATAAATGCTTCGTGCCATTTTTTCACCTATGTCATCAAGAAGAATCAGTTCCTCTTCAGAAGCTTTCATAAGCTGGTCTATGCTGCCAAAGGCTTTGCTTAATATTTTAGCCGCTTTTTGACCAACAAGCGGAATCCCTAGTGCTGCTAATAACTGCGACAAATTTCTGTTTTTACTGTCTTCGATTGCATCTAAGAGATTCTGTGCTGATTTCTCTGCCATCCGTTCCTGCGATAACAACTGATCTTTTTCAAGATAGTACAAATCAGCAATGTCCTTGATAAGTCCCTGATCATAAAGCTGAAAAACCACCTGTCTTCCAAGCCCTTTTATATCCAACCCTGCTTTTGAAGCAAAATGTTCCAGTGATCTTTTAATTTGAGCCGGACAAGATAAAGTATTGGTACAACGGATAACCGCTTCTTCAGGAAGCCTTACCGCATCGCTGCCACACACCGGACATGCATCCGGGAAATCAGGCGGCAACAAGTCTGTCTCTCTTTTTTCAAAAAGCACTCTGACAACCGCAGGAATGATTTCGCCTGCTTTTTCTATGATCACACGATCTCCGATTCGGATGTCTTTTTCAGTAATGTAATCCTCGTTATGAAGGATCGCCCTTCTAACAACACTTCCTGAGACCTTAACCGGTTCTAAAACAGCCGTTGGAGTGATCGCTCCGCTTCTTCCGACATTCCACTCGATTCCGATCACTTTGGTTTCTGCCTGTTCTGCCGGAAACTTGTAGGCAGCAGCCCACCTTGGAGTTTTAGCGGTAGCCCCTAACTCTTCCTGCAGGTTTTTATCAATAAGCTTAATCACTAATCCATCAATTTCATAGTGAAAGTCATGTCGTTTTTCATAGTAGTTCATGCAATATTCGATAATTTCTTCTTTATCGTCACTATATACTGCTGAAACAGTCTCAAAGTTTTCATTTATTAACAAGTTCAGCTCTTCTTTATGACTTTTAAGATCCTTTTCTTCTGCATGGATAACTTCATAAACAATAATCCGCAAATCTCTTTTGGCTGCAATTTTCGGATCCAGTTGTCGTAATGAGCCTGCTGCTGCATTTCTTGGGTTTGCAAAAAGGTCTTCCTGATTTTCAGCGCGTACCCTGTTTATTTTTTCGAACGATTTTTTAGGTATGTAGGCCTCTCCGCGAATAATGATATTCAAAGGCTCTTTTATTCTCAAAGGTACATTTCTGATAGTTTTAACATTTTCCGTTACATCTTCGCCAACTTCTCCGTTTCCCCGGGTAGCCGCCGTTTTTAAATATCCATCCTTATAGGTAAGCACAATGCTTAGTCCGTCAATCTTTGGTTCAATAGAAAATTCATAAGGTCTAGAACCAAGCTGATTGTCAATTCGCTGAAAAAACTGTCGTAATTCATCTTCACCAAATACGTTACCCAAACTCAAAAGAGGCTTATAGTGTTTTACCTGGTTAAATTTAGAAAGAGGCTCCCCTCCTACACGCTGAGAAGGAGAATCCTCTGTCAAGAATTCAGGATATTCTGTTTCAAGAGCGATTAGCTCTTGCATAAGCAAATCGTATTCACGATCAGTAATTTCCGGAGAATCCTCCAGATAATATTTCTGATCGTGATAAGAAATCAGCTCTCTGAGACTGGATATTTTTGCCTGTGCTTCACTCTTTAGCAAATCTATCACACCTCGCTACGTAATTTTTACAATTGGTGCATATTTTGAAATTAGTTTTTTTATACCAAGATTCGGGAATGCTATGCTAATTTCTGCATCATCTCCGGCACCATTCATGGCTACAATACAACCTACGCCCCATTTTTTATGTTCAACCTGATCACCTACACCTAAGAAACTGCAGTCTGAACCAATCGGAGCAATGGTCGGTACGCTGTCCTGGTTCATGTTAACCTGTTTTTCCTTTGACGCATCATTTTTTATGATTTCCCGCGGAATCTCATCGATAAATCTTGAAGGATTATTATAGGAATCACGGCCGAACATTTTTCTTCTCCATGCTCTGGTAATAAAGAGGCGTTCCTCGGCTCTGGTAATTGCAACATAGCAAAGTCTTCGTTCTTCTTCCACATCTTCGGCGTTATCAGAATTGATGCTGCGGCTATGCGGGAAAATATTTTCTTCAAGTCCTGAGATAAAGACCATCGGAAACTCAAGACCTTTTGCACTGTGTATGGTCATTATAACAACGGCATCATCATCTTCCTGATAATTATCCGTATCACTGACTAAAGCGGTCTCGGCTAAAAATTCTGATAAATTACCATCCACACTTGTCTGATCGTACTCTTCTGTAACAGACAAAAACTCTTCAAGATTTTCAAGTCTTGTTGTTGATTCGATGGATTTATCCGTTTGCAACTCTTGATAATATCCCGTCTCTTCAAGAATTAGCTTTGTCAGATCAGTAACCGTCATTGTCTTACTTTTTTCTTTAAAACTGTCCATCATTTTTTTGAAATTC
>SKKY01000052.1 GCA_007123515.1 Clostridia bacterium | reverse complement strand
ATCCAGACTGCTCTTTTTCTTCTGGTTCTTGATTTTGACCTTCTGCTTTGTTGTACTCCCATTACATTACACCTCCTAAGAAAAGGATATTGATTTTTTATAATTTTAAATTTTTAAGTGCCTCTAAACGAGGATCTATATTTTCCTCACTGCATTTGCATTCCATCTCGTTAAGATTAGTGCCACATACATCACATAGTCCGCGACAAGACGGACGGCATGGATGAACGAGAATTTTAGCCTCTGCATAAGCCGCTTCAATGCTTTTGCCAAGATCAATGATCGAATCCTCTACCAAAAAAATATTACCATCAAAACTATCTTCATATGTCATAAGATCTTCCTTATGCTTTACATACAAATCCCTGAAATGAATATCTTCAGACAGGTTGAAGTGTTCAAGACATTTAGAACATTCTTTTTCCTGAACAAACGATGAAGTTCCTTCTGCCAGGTAAGTGTCATTGCTGTGAATCGAAATTGAAATATCAAAGACAACAGATTGTTCTTTCGTGTAAGTAATTTTTTCAATTAATACCGGATTTTGTTTTTTTTGATCAAGCTGACGGATATCAATTTTAATTGCCATCCACCCCTGTTCTTTTTCTAACATACTGTATAATTATATGGATATAACCCATCTCTGTCAATATTAATTATCAATTTCTTTTGTCGGTATAATTGGTTCATGTTTAGACTGTAAAAGTGTAATTAAAATGCTGTTAATGATATCGCTGATGCTTGAGCCCCTCGAGAGGTTGTTAATTGGCTTTTTAAGGCCCTGTGAAATAGGTCCGATTACATCTGCATTCGCAAAGCGATGAACAAGCTTATATCCGATATTTCCGGCTTCAAGGTTGGGGAATACTAAAATATTGGCTTTACCGGCTATCGGACTGTGAGGATCTTTTATCTCTGCAACAATCGGATCAATCGCTGCATCAAGCTGGTATTCACCGTCAAAAGAAATATCCGGATATAGCTCTGTGGGGAAGCGGTTTTGTGCTGCCTTTACCGCATCAATGACTTTTTGAGTTGTTTCATCTACAGCACTGCCCTTAGTTGAATACGTGAGAAAAGCCACCCGGGCTTCCATATCTATCAAGTCAAGGGCCACCCGTGCTGTCTGAAAAGCAATTTCCGCTAATTCTTCCGATGTCGGAAACTTATTTACTGCACAATCAGCAAACAAATAAATACCACTTTGTCCAAACTCATAATCAGGGATTATCATAACAAAAGAGCTCGATACAATAGAAACTCCTTGGGCCGGACCAATGACTTTCAGGGCGGCTCTCATTACATCACTTGTCTTTCTGACAGCACCAGCTACTAATCCTTGGGCCATTTCTTTATCAACCATTATTGATCCAAAATACAAAGGATCCTCAATTAAGGTCATCGCATCCTGAAGCGTCATCCCTTTATGTTTTCTTTTTTCATAAAGAGCAACCGCGTAATCTTCTTTGTCTATTGACTCTTTTGGATCGATAATATCGATTCCGGTCATATCAAGAGATAAAGACTGGACTTGTTTATTGATTTCATTTTTATTTCCCAAAAGTATAATTTTTGCAATTTTTTGTTTGGTAATAATTCTTGCTGCTTTTAATACTCTGGGATCTTCGCCCTCTGCAAGAATAACGGTTCCATTAACTTTTTGTGCTTTTTCCATTAATAATTGTATGATGTCCAAAGTTGACCCCTCCCAGGATACTTGATATTTCCATTTAAAATGATTTATGCTACCATGTTGCTTAGGTGATCCTTTATGAACATTGTAGGTATTGTAGCTGAATATAATCCGTTCCACAACGGCCATTTTTATCATTTGCAGAAAGCAAAAGAAAAAGCACAAGCAGACCATAGCGTTGCTATTATGAGCAGTAACTTTGTTCAGCGCGGAGAGCCTGGAATTTTTAGTAAATGGCAACGCGCTGAAATGGCTGTCGCTAATGGTATCGATCTGGTGATTGAACTTCCAGTTCTTTTTTCATCAAGAAGTGCCTATTATTTTGCCTTTGGCAGTGTATACAGTCTGATTAAAAGCCGGGTTATCACCCATCTGGCCTTTGGTGTCGAAGCTGATGATATGGATTCTTTAAAAAAAATCGCTGGTTTTTTAACCTTTGAAAGTGATTCTTTTAAGAACACTCTTCATTATTTTCTAAAAGATGGCCATTCCTACCCTAAAGCCCGCGAATTGGCTATCCTGGAGTATTTCCCTGAGATACCCTTTACGTTAAATCAGCCGAATGTAATCCTTGCGATTAATTACCTGAAAGTATTACATCAATATCAATCATCGATTACTCCGGTTTCTGTAGAAAGACTTGGTACCTATCATGGCAAAAAACCTATTGGGAATATTGCCGGTGCTACCTTTGTCCGAAATCTCCTGGAAGCTAATAACAGTGAATACAAATATTATCTTACCCCTGAAACCAATAAAGTAATCGATTCCATCTTAAATTTAGGTTTTAAGCCGGTATTTTTAAAAGATTTTGATCAGCAACTTATGTTTTTGCTTCGCTCAACTACGAAAGAAAAACTTATGGTTCACCCCGGAATTAAAGAAGGGCTTGAAAATAAAATATTAGGCACTCTTTTTAACGCTCATCATATTTCAGAGGTCATTAAAGGAAGTAACAGTAAAAGATATACAGAAACAAGAATTAAAAGAACGCTGGTAGAGATCCTTTTAGGACTTACTTATCAGGATAATCTGTTAACTCCGCAATATTTAAGAATCTTAGCCTTTAATGATAAAGGAAGAGAGATTTTAAAAGAAATGAAAAAAGAAAGTACCCTGCCAGTGGTCACAAAGTTTGCTGATTTTTATCACCAAGCGGGTACTGATGCCAAAAGAATAATGGATCTTGATCTTGCGGCAACTAATATCTATTCACAAATCCAGAATGCATCTCCCTACAACGCCTATAATCAGGAATTTACTAATTCTCCTCTTTTTCTGAAGTAGCTACCGATGCCTTATGTTCATTCTTTTCTGAAAGATGACTGGAAACATTTTCTTTTAAACTCATTGTATTAGATGAAACCTTTGATATCGCTCCGGATTGCTTCATTTTATATTTATTAATCGTAGACTTTATTTCTGTTTTTCCGGCCCTGATTTCTTTTAACTGTTTATCCATTCTTTTCTCCATATCAGTCATGATATCATCAACATACTGATAAGAACCCTGAATGATTTTTGTTGCTTTCTGGTTAGCATTATCCACGATATCTTTTGCTTTCTGATTGGCAATTTTAATAACTTCCTTCTCATCACAAAGTTCCTGAACTTTGCTCTCTGTGTTATGTACAATACTCTTTGCTTCCTCTTTAGCATCTTTAAGAATTCTTTCCTTTTCCTTATTAACCCATTGTGCCTGCCTGATATCTTCAGGGATATGGGCTCGTAAAGCATCCACATACTTAAAAAGCAGCTCTTCTTCAACCAAAAGCTTTGAAGTCAATGGCATTTTTTTTGCTTCCTGAATTTCACGTTCGAGTTCATCGATCACTTTGATAATTTCCATTATTCTACCCCCGTTTTTTGAAAATAAAAAATTTTTGTATCGCCATAGGCAGCCGTTTTAACAAGAGTGAGGCTCGTTGTTTCAAATTCTTCTGCTGTCATTGTTTTAGGAGCCTCTGCAACAAGCACCCCGTTATGTGATAGTAAGTCATATTCCTCTATCGATGTAATTATTTCATTATAGTACTTACCATAATATGGCGGATCTAAAAAAATTAAATCATACTTTCCTGTTTTCTTTTCTTTTTTTCTGAAAAAATGCGTTACATCACCAAGAAAAACAGTTATTTTATCAGTAATTTTTAATTTTTCTGCATTCTCCATAATTATATCATAAGCAGCCTTATTTTTTTCTATTAAACATGCATTTTTCGCACCTCGGCTGATGGCTTCGAAAGATAAGCCTCCGGTCCCAGCAAAAAGATCAAGAACATTGGCATTTTCTGTTTTTCCTGACAAAGTACTGAAAATAGCTTCTTTTACCCGATCACTGGTTGGCCTTGTATTAGTTCCTTTCGGTGCTTTTATACGCATCCCTTTATATTTCCCTGCAATTATTCTCATCTGTAATCCTCGTTTATTCATTGGTTGACATCACACAATAAATATACACTAAAATACAGTAAAAAAGAATATAAAAAAAGAGATGGCAATTGCCATCTCTTTAAAAGTATTAGTTGAACATTGCTAGTAGTACTCCGGCTGCAACTGCAGAACCGATAACACCGGCAACGTTTGGACCCATAGCGTGCATTAACAGGAAGTTTCTTGGGTTAGCTTTCGCACCCACTGTTTGAGAAACCCTTGCTGCCATCGGTACCGCAGATACACCTGCAGAACCAATAAGCGGGTTAACCTGCTTACCTGTTAAGTTACACATTAATTGTCCCATTATAGCACCCGCTGCAGTACCAACAGCAAACGCTGCAAGTCCTAAAGCGATAATCATTAATGTTTCAATATTTAAGAAACTGTCTGCTGAAGCCGTACCACCAACAGCTAGTCCTAAGAAAATCGTAACAATGTTAATCAACGCATTCTGAGCTGTCTCGTTAAGACGCTCAACAACACCTGACTCACGGAAAAGGTTACCTAACATCAGCATACCAATAAGTGGCGCTGCATCAGGAAGAACCAGTACACCAATAGTTGTAACAGCTACCGGGAATACAATTTTTTCCAGTTTAGAAACAACACGAAGCTGTTTCATAACAATTTTTGAATCTTCACTGTTAGTTAAAGCCTTCATAATCGGAGGCTGAATAATTGGTACAAGAGCCATGTACGAATATGCGGCAACGGCAATCGGACCAAGTAAGTGTGGCGCCATCTGACTCGTTACATAAATCGCTGTCGGACCATCCGCTCCACCTATAATCGCAATTGAAGAAGCTTCTTGAGCTGTGAAACCAAATACTAAAGCTGCGATAAAGCTAAAGAAGATACCGAACTGTGCTGCTGCACCTAATAATAATGTTTTTGGGTTAGCAATAAGCGGACCGAAGTCTGTCATTGCTCCTACTCCCAAGAAGATTAATGGTGGGAAAATACCAAACTTAATACCTCTGTATAGGTACCATAGTAATCCACCCGGTGCATCTAAACTCAATTGTACAACTTCCCCAGGCGCTAATTGCAAACCAGGGAATAATAAATTATTTGGATCTTTTATAATATCATATTCTGGACTACTTGTTATATACGGTACATACTCTGGTGGATTCATTACCGGTGCTCCAGGAAAGTTAGTTAATAACATACCAAAAGCAATAGGTAATAATAGTAATGGTTCATACTGTTTTTTGATTGCTAAGTAAAACAATACAAAAGAAACAAGAATCATTATTACGGAACCAACATCCAGACGTAAAAAGCCCGTAGAGTTAACAAGATCACCAAAAGCTTCTGCTAATGAAAAATCTACCATTGTGCTCTTACAACCCCTCTCTTATTAATTAGGTTAAAAAATTAACCTACTACGAACAATACATCTCCTGGGTTTACAGCTTGACCTTCAGCTACAGGAATTTGTTTGATAGTTCCTGGTGTAGATGCAGTGATTTCGTTTTCCATTTTCATAGCTTCTAAAATCATTACTACATCGCCATCAGCAACAGTGTCGCCTTCAGACTTAAGAATTTTCCAAACTTTTCCTGGCATTGGAGCATCAACAGTTTCACCTTCAGCAACTGGAGCTGCTGCTGGCGCTGGTGCTGGAGCTGGAGCTGGTGCTGCTGCTGGTGCTGCTGCTTTTGGAGCGGCTGGAGCTGGTGCTGCTTTTGGTGCTGCTGGAGCTGCTACAGCTCCGCCTAAATCTGCAACTTCTACTTCGTAAGTGTTTCCATTAACAGTAACTTGAAACTTTTTCATTTTATAATTTCCCCTTCCAACTATTAATTAAAATAATTGTTTCTATTTTTTTATAAACGACTTGCCATAGCTTCATTTTTGCTTGCAACAGTCCAGGATGGACCTGCTGTACCATTAATTCTGCTAATTGATCTTACTGCTTTCGTTGAACCTCCGCTGGCAGCAATTGCTGCTGCGATGACTGCAACTAATTCATTATCATCTTGTTTTGGAGCAGCAGGAGTTGGAGCTGGTGCTGCTGCCGGCGCTGGAGTAGCTTTGGGAGCAGCCTCAGTCTTTTTTCCGCCACTTAAAATATTACTTTGAACACCAATGTAAATCATTAAGATCATCAGTACAACAAAAACTGTACCGAAACCAATCGCTGTAACTTGTAAACCTACAATTATATTACCCATTTACTATATTCTCCTCCTTACTTTTATATTTTTTTCTTACAGAGGAATATTTCCGTGTTTTTTTGCAGGAAGAGATTCGCGCTTTGTAGCTAACATTTCAAAAGAGTTGATTAACATTGGTCTGGTTTGAGCTGGCTCAATAACCATATCAACGTGTCCTCTTTCAGCTGCTACGTATGGCGTAGCAAATCTTTCTTCATAAGATGCAACTAACTCTGCACGCTTTGCCTCAGGATCTTTAGCTTCTTTGATTTCGTTACGGAAGATAATGTTTGCTGCACCACTTGCACCCATAACAGCAATTTCAGCTGTAGGCCATGCAATAACTTGGTCAGCACCTAAGTCTCTTGAACACATACCTAAGTATGATCCACCGTAAGCTTTACGGATAACTAGAGTTACTTTAGGAACAGTTGCTTCTGAGTAAGCATATAATAATTTAGCGCCGTGACGAATAATTCCACCATGTTCTTGTCCAACGCCCGGTAAGTATCCAGGTACGTCAACAAAGTTTAATATTGGAATATTGAAAGCATCACAGAAACGAATAAATCTTGAAGCTTTGTCAGAACAGTTGATATCTAAGCAACCAGCCATAAATTTAGGTTGGTTAGCAATAACACCAATGCTTCTGCCGTTCAATCTGATGTAACCAGTAAGGATATTTTTAGCATAATGCTCTTGAACCTCGAAGAATTCACCATTATCAGCCACTGACTTGATAATTGTTTTCATTTCATAAGGACTGTTTGAACTATCCGGAATAAATGTGTTTAATGCTTCATCCATTCTTTCAGGATCATCATTAGTTTCAAACATAGGAGCTTCTTCTAAGTTGTTGCTCGGAACATAGCTAAGTAATTGTCTTACTTCTGCTAAACAAGCTTCTTCACTTTCAGAAGCAAAGTGAGCGTTTCCGCTTACTGCGTTGTGGGCCATAGCTCCACCTAATTTTTCTTCTGTTACAATTTCACCAGTAACTGTCTTAATTACTTCTGGTCCAGTAATAAACATTTTAGAAATGCCTTTTACCATGAAGATAAAGTCAGTTAATGCCGGAGAATAAACAGCTCCACCAGCGCAAGGTCCTAAGATTACAGAAATCTGTGGAACAACACCAGATGCTCTTGTGTTTAAGAAGAAGATCTCACCGTAACCAGATAAAGCATCTACAGCTTCCTGAATACGAGCTCCACCTGAATCGTTGATTCCAACGAATGGTGCTCCCATAGTCATAGAAAGTTCCATTACTTTACAGATTTTTTTTGCGTGCATCTCACCAAGAGATCCACCTGCTACCGTAAAGTCCTGAGCAAAAGCATAAACTAAACGTCCATCTACAGTACCATATCCTGTTGTAACACCTTCACCTGGCATTTCTTTTGTTTCCATACCGAAGTTTACACAACGATGTCTAACAAATTTGTCAAGCTCTACAAAAGTACCATCATCAAAGAATATGTCTAGTCTTTCTCTTGCCGTGTACTTTCCTCTTTCGTGCTGCTTCGCGATAGCTTTTTCTCCGCCACCGAGTTCAATCGTTTCACTAAGTTTTCTTAATCTTTCTAATTTTTCCTGTGTTGACATGTTTAGAACTCACCTCAATTTCATAAATTTGAGTTTATTTTATTACATTCTTTGCGACAACTCTAGTAAGATGCCTTTTGTAGCTTTTGGGTGCATAAATGCAATTTTAGCATTACCGGCACCATAACGAGGTTGTGTATCAATCATTCTGATACCTTTTTCTTCCATTTCCTTTAATGCTGCTTCGATATCATCAACACGAAGAGCAATATGCTGGATTCCTTCGCCATTCTTATCGATAAACTTAGCGACAGGGCCATCTGGGGCAGTTGATTCTAAGAATTCAAGTTCGCAATCACCTAGTGGCATAAAAGCAACTCTTACTTTTTGCTCTTCAACTACCTCAGTTCCTGTACACTTGATACCTAGTGTCTCTTCATAAAACTTTACAGTTTCATCAAGATCTTTTACTGCAATACCAATATGGTCTACACAGATAACATTCATTTTTCAAACCTCCTTTATTATTGTAATTTTTTATTTTTTAAGATAGAAATCTCTATCATTAAAACTTATTTGAAAGTTTTTTCTAATATTTCATCTACAACATCATAAGGGTTTAATTCTCTGGATAAAATTTTGTCGAGTTTTTTTGAGGTAAATTCTTCTTCCTCCAGCCTGCTATGTACATATGTTTCCGCATGTTTCATCAAAACTTCCATTACTTCATTTGCCAACCTTATTTTTCTTCTTTCGGTTATTTCATCTGATTCAAGAAGATAGTCATAGTGTTCGTTCACTTTATCATTCAACTCGTCAACACCGTCACCTCTTGAAGCTACCGTTTTAATAATAGGAGGCTTCCAGCCTATATCTTTATTAGGATTTAAATCAAGCATCTGAGCCAGTTCTATTACAACACGCTCCGCTCCATCACGATCCGACTTATTGACTACAAAGATATCTCCTATTTCTAAGATTCCTGCTTTGCTGGCCTGAACATCATCGCCAAGACCCGGTACCGAAACAACAATTACTGAATCTGCTGTTTTTACGATATCTATTTCTGATTGGCCTACACCTACAGTTTCTATGAAAATATAGTCAAATCCTGCATAATCCAGGACCTTAATAGCATTATGAGTCGCCTTTGATACGCCACCCAAGCTGCCTCTTGTTCCCATACTTCTAATAAAAACACCTTCATCAAGTGCAATTCCTGACATTCTGATTCTGTCACCTAAAATTGCTCCACCAGTGAAGGGACTAGTAGGGTCAACCGCAATAACACCTACAGTTTTACCTTTATTACGGCAAGCTTTAACTAGCTTATCCGTTAAAGTGCTCTTCCCGGATCCCGGGGGGCCAGTGACTCCAATGAGTCTGGCCCCTCCCGTTTCCAGATAAATCTCTCGTAAAACTGCGGCTGATTCTGGAGTTCCTTCCTCTACAATAGAAATTAACCTTGCAATTGATGGTTTGTTTCCTGCTTTGGCTTTTTCTAATAATTCCATAACCACACCGCCTTTTCTTTTTTGACCATTACTACTTTAAAAGATAATTAGAATTTGCTGTTAACATATTCAATAATTGTCTTTAATGGAGTTCCTGGAGTAAATACTTCAGCAACACCAGCAGCTTTTAATTCCGGAATGTCTTCTTCAGGGATAACGCCACCACCGATAACTAACTTATCTCCAGCACCCTGTTCTTTTAACATTTTAATAACTCTTGGCATTAATGTAGCGTGTGCGCCAGATAACAAGCTCATAGCTACCACATCAACATCCTCTTGAATTGCAGCAGTAGTGATTTGCTCTGCTGATTGTCTTAATCCTGTATAAATAACCTCGTAGCCTGCATCACGAAATGCACGAGCTACTACCTTTGCACCACGATCGTGTCCATCTAGACCTGGTTTTGCCACTAATATACGAACTTTCTTAGCCATTTATATTAAGCCTCCTGTCTTTAGTTTTAAAATTTAACTTATTTATTTTCAACTTATTTGATACTTAGATTGATTGAAGTGGAGTGTACTCACCAAATTCTGCACGAAGAACGTTACAAATTTCTCCTTCTGTACAGTAAACTCTTGAAGCATCAAGAATGTATGGCATTAAGTTCGCAGAACCTTTTGCCGCTTCTCTAAGAGCTTCCAGCTTTGCCTGAACAGCGTTGTTGTCGCGTCCTTCTTTCATTTCTTTTAACTTCTTAGCTTGGTTTACTCCAACACTTAAGTCGATTTTTAATAAGCCTTCTGGAGGAGCTTCTTTGATTTGGAACTTGTTAACACCAACAACAATTCTTTCTCCTGATTCAACTTGCTTTTGGTACTCATACGCTGAATCCTGAATTTCTCTCTGGATGTAACCTTGCTCTACAGCTACGTCAGCGCCACCCATTTCGTCAATTTTAGCAATGTATTCTAAAGCTTCCGCTTCGATTTGGTTTGTTAAAGATTCAACATAGTAAGAACCTGCTAAAGGATCTACAGTCTCAGCAACACCTGATTCGAAAGCAACGATTTGCTGTGTTCTTAAAGCAACACGAACTGAATCTTCTGTTGGAAGAGCCAATGCTTCGTCTTTTGAGTTAGTGTGAAGAGAGTTAGTTCCGCCAAGAATAGCAGCTAATGTCTGGATTGTAACACGGATGATGTTGTTATCTGGCTGCTGTGCAGTCAGAGTAGATCCACCAGTTTGTGTGTGAACACGGAACATCATTGAACGTTCGCTCTTAGCTTTGAATCTGTCTTTCATCGTTCTGGCCCAAATTCTTCTGGCTGCACGGAACTTCGCTGCTTCTTCCAGTAAGTCATTATGAGCGTTGAAGAAGAAAGATAAACGACCAGCAAAAGCATCTACATCAAGACCTGTATCTATAGCTGCCTGAACATACGCTATACCATCAGCTAATGTGAAAGCAACTTCTTGAGCTGCAGTTGAACCGGCTTCACGGATGTGATAACCAGAGATAGAAATTGTGTTCCACTGTGGAACGTTTTCAGCACAGAATCCGAAAATGTCTGTGATTAATCTCATTGAAGGAGCTGGTGGGAAAATGTATGTTCCACGAGCTGCGTACTCTTTTAAGATGTCATTCTGAATTGTACCTGTTAGTTGCTCTGGAGAAACACCCTTCTTTTCAGCAGCAGCAATGTAGAATGCTAACAAAACTGAAGCAGGAGCATTGATTGTCATTGACGTAGAAACCTTGCCCAGGTCAATTCCTTCAAAAAGAATTTCCATGTCAGCAAGAGAGTCAATAGCCACCCCTACTTTACCTACTTCACCTTCTGAAATAGGATCATCTGAGTCATAACCAATTTGTGTTGGTAAGTCGAAAGCACAAGATAAACCTGTTGAACCACTTTCGATTAAGTAACGGTAACGCTTGTTGGATTCCTCTGCCGTCGAGAAACCAGCGTATTGACGCATTGTCCATAGTCTTCCTCTGTAACCGTTAGCTTGCACATTACGTACAAATGGGAATTCACCCGGGTTACCAATGTCAGTAGAGTAATCAAGCTCAGCGATGTCAGCTGGAGTATACAACTGTTTCACCTCAGCACCCGATCCTGTAACGAATCTTTCACTTCTTTCTAGTTTCCTGCCTTTTTCAGCAGCCTTTGCCTTTGCAGCTTCCCACTTTGAATTGTAATCAGCTACACCTTTTTTGATTTCTTCAATTTTTGCCTTATCAAACATATTTTTTCTACTCTCCTTTCTTATATAGAGCTTTTATATTTTTTTTAGAATGCCCTAACTTAATAGGGCATCCTAAAATTTTAAAACTATATATCGTGTTACTATTATTACTTAATTTTCATTGAACCTGTTTCAACAAAACGTGCGTGCCAGCTTAATGCTTCCTCGATGATGTGTGGAGTGTGCCCGATTCCTTTTGGAACAGTCGCAGCAGTCGCTCTGTCAAGATAGTCTTGTAACATTGGCTTGTAGTCAGGGTGCGCACAGTTGTTGATAATTAACTGAGCTCTCTCTTTTGGAGACTTGCCTCTTAAGTCAGCAACACCTTGCTCTGTAACGTAAACCTGAACATCGTGCTCAGTGTGATCGTGGTGAGAAACCATTGGAACGATAGAGGAGATATCACCATTTTTAGCATCTGATGCTGTTAAGAAAATAGAAATTGCAGCGTTTCTTGTGAAGTCACCAGAACCACCGATTCCGTTCATCATTCTTGTTCCCATAACGTGAGTGGAGTTAACATTTCCATAAATGTCCATCTCAATTGCAGTGTTCATGGAGATAACGCCTAAACGACGAGCCACTTCTGGGTTGTTACTAATTTCCTGTGGTCTTAAGATAATTTTGTCACAGTAGAAATCAATATTGTCAATGAATCTTACTAATCCAGTTTCAGATGGTGTTAAAGAAGTTCCTGATACTTTAACAAATTTTCCAGCA
The DNA here is from genome assembly GCA_007123515.1 of Clostridia bacterium. Classification (GTDB taxonomy): domain Bacteria; phylum Bacillota; class Peptococcia; order Peptococcales; family SKKY01; genus SKKY01. Next base: position 873 of record SKKY01000052.1, on the reverse strand, counting down.
TCAATTAAGTCAAGCGCTGAATCCTGAATAACTTCTGAGTAGAATTCAAGATTTTCAAAGTCTGATTCTGCAAGTCCTGCTAATACAGCATTTGCTACGTTACCAACTCCAGATTGTAATGGAAGAAGGTTTGGAGGAAGGTATCCTTTTTCTACTTCTCCTTTTAAGAATCCAATAAGGTTTTCAGCCATTTTTTTACTTACGTCATCAAGTGGCGCAAGCGGACGAACAGTGTCGCCAACTTCACTGTATACAATTGCAGTAATCTTGTCTGGTCCAGCAACGATATAAGGAGTTCCGATTCTTTGGTCAGTTTCAGTGATTGGAATTGGCTGACGATCCGGTGGATCTAATGGTATGTAGACGTCATGCATACCTTCTAATTTTGCTGGCTGTGCTGTGTTAAGCTCAACAATAACAATGTCCGCTTCCTGAACAAATGTCGGGCTATTACCCATTGACGTAGTAGGAACAATGTGTCCCTCTTCAGTAATCGCACAAGCTTCGATGATTGCTACATTTAATTTTCCGAAGTACTCTTTTCTTACTTGCTGTGCAGTATGGCTTAAGTGCTGATCAATATAGTCAACTCTGCCATCGTTTAATGCTTTAGCAATGTCCGCTGTTGTCTGGTATGGAGCACGCTTTTTGATAACGCCAGCCTGAGTTAACCTTCCGTCTAGCTCAGGTCCTACAGATGCTCCTGTAAGTAATGTAATTTCCACTTTTCTGCCAGCTTCTGCCTGCTCAGCAAGAGCTAATGGAACTACCTTCGGGTACCCACATGGTGTAAATCCACTTGTACCTACTACCATTCCGTCTTCGATCATTTTTGCTGCATCTTGCGCCGACATAACTTTACTTTCTAGTTCT
>SKKY01000151.1 GCA_007123515.1 Clostridia bacterium | reverse complement strand
TTTCTGCCTGTTCTTGCAGATTATAGATTTTGTGATAACTCTAGACTACACAGATGTCCGGATTCCCCGGATCATCTTTTCTGATTCTTGCCGGATCGGTAATCATGTGCCTGACTTTTTCCTCTACATCTTTTCGGTTGGAATAAATCGGGATATAGTTATTATAACTTTTGGACATTTTTCTTTTATCAATTCCGGGAACCATTGGAACTTTAGCCAGCAAAGCTTCCGGTTCCGGGAAAACTTCTGTATCATATAAATGATTGAAGCGGCGAGCTACTTCTCTTGTTAATTCCAGATGTACAAGCTGGTCCTCGCCCACTGGTACAACCTCTGCTTTATATACTAAGATATCGGCAGCCATCAATAGTGGATATCCTAAAAAACCATAGGTGGTAATATTTTTACCTTCCTTAGCTAACTGCTGAATCTGATCTTTATAGGTAGGTACCCTTTCTAACCATGAAAGAGGCATCATCATAGATAATAAAAGGTGTAACTCTGCATGCTGTTTAACCTTTGACTGAACCATAATCGTGCTTTTTTCAGGATCAAGTCCAACGCTTAGCCAGTCAAGAAGCATCTCTTTTGTATTTTTTCTGATGTCAGCAGGATCTTCGTAAGAAGTTGTTAACGCATGCCAGTCTACCACACCGTAAATGCAATCATAGGTTTCCTGCATTTGTATCCAGTTTTCCAACACACTCATATGACCGATATGAAGATTTCCGGTCGGCCTCATTCCGCTAAAAACTCTCTTCTTTTCCATTGTTGTACCATCCTTGTCTTTTTTTTACTAGATTCTGAATCCGAATGTTGCTATGAAATATACAAAGTTTATAAAAAAGACCGCCACCGGCCTGATCACATATTGTAAGGCACCGGTAATAACCAGTAACATAAGAATCAAAAACCCTTTATCTTCGATCATCATGTATTTCTGATAAGCGCTTTCCGGTAGAAAGGCACCTAATACTTTCGAACCATCTAAAGGAGGGATCGGAAGCATATTAAAAGTTGCCAAAAAAACATTAATCATAATCAGCGTCTGGAAAAAGGTGGATGACAATTCCGGAAAACTTCTGAAAAGAAAGTCAAAATGAACATAGATGACGGCTGCGATAATAGCCAGTAAAATATTTGATATCGGTCCGGCAAGAGCTACATACATCATTTTTTTTCTTATTTGTCTTTGAACACTATAGTAATCTCTGTCTACAAAGTAAACATCATATCCCTTATCAATATCTTTAAAGTTATTAGGATTGACCTGAACTGGTTTCGCCCAGCCAAATCCAACCATGGCAAGCAAAATAGCCCCCATCGGATCAAGATGTTTAATAGGGTTTAAGGTAAGCCTGCCCGTTACTCTTGGAGTCGGGTCTCCAAAACGGTCCGCTACCAGCCCATGAGCCAACTCATGAACCGTAATTGAAATTAAAACCACAGGAATTATGACGATAAATGTGGTAAGAGTAAAATTAAATAACATTTTGACCTTCCTTTTTATTCTAATCTGTTAATTTTATCATCTTTTAAGGCATACCGTCAATTAAGACTGTTTAGCTGACTATCTCATAAATCAGTATATCTTTTTTGCATTCCTTGTGGCTGATAATCGTTTCTGATTCAAGTATCAATACTACATCATCAAGACTGTCATCATTGAGATAATATATTTCAGCTAAAAGGTCGCCTTCTTTTACTTTATTACCAACTTTTCCATAATATTTGATGCCGACACCCATATCAATCACATCCTCTTTTGTCGCTCTTCCGGCACCTAAAAGCATCGAAGCGTAACCAATTTTCTCGGTATTGATGTTACTAATATAGCCGGACTTAGAGTATCTGACTTCTTTTATTCTGGCAGATACTTTAAGCATCGAATAATCATCGATAATAGCAGAATCTCCACCTTGTGCTCTGATAAATTCTGCGAATTTTTCAAGAGCTTCTTTCGACTCAATTTTTTCTCTTATGTCATCTCTTGCTTTTTGAGGATCGTCATATTTTCCGGAAGCCAATAAAGCCTGAACAACAATTTCTTCGGAAATTTCATATAAATCGTCAGGCCCCTCACCTTTAAGTAGTTCAATTACTTCAAGGACTTCCAGGGCATTTCCCACAGCATAACCTAGAGGTTGATTCATACTCGATATGACAGCTCTTATCTTCTTATTGAAATTTTTGCCAATGTCCACCATGCTTTCAGCAAGCTGTTTAGCATCTGAGAGTTCTTTCATAAAGGCTCCGGAGCCACATTTGACATCAAGAATAATGGTTTCTGCGCCGGCTGCCAGCTTTTTACTCATAATACTTCCGACAATTAATGGTATCGAATCCACTGTGCCTGTCACATCTCTTAGCGAATACAATTTTTTATCCGCAGGCGTTATGTTTCCGGTTTGGGCGATTAAGGCTAGCCCTATGTCTTCAACCTGTCTGATAAATTCTTCATTTGTAAGTTCAACAGTAAAGCCCGGAATGGACTCAAGTTTATCAATGGTTCCTCCAGTGTGCCCGAGACCTCTGCCACTCATTTTTGGCATAGCAAAACCAAAACAGGCAAGTAATGGTGCCACTATTAATGATGTTTTATCACCTACACCTCCGGTACTGTGTTTATCTACGGTAGGCCTGCTAATTCCTGATACATCGATAATATCTCCGGAGTCTCTCATAATTTGAGTTAATGAAGCGGTTTCCTGATAATCAAGTCCCTTAAGAAATGCGGCCATCAAAAAAGCGCTAACCTGATAGTCAGGAATTTGTTCTTTGACATATCCCATAACAATAAATTCAATTTCTTCAAAAGAAAGTTTCTGTCCTTCTCTTTTTTTAATGATAATATCTACGGCTCTCACAATACTCCTCCTTTGATATACGTTTCACTTTATCAGGCCCTTGGATGGGCTTCATTATATATTTTGTATAATTGTTTTTTTGAAATATGTGTATATATCTGCGTTGTCGATATATCTGAATGCCCAAGCATTTCCTGCACAGAGCGTAGATCGGCTCCGTTTTCCAGTAAGTGCGTAGCAAATGAATGCCGAAAAGTATGTGGTGAGATGTCTTTTTTTATGCCACTTCTTTTTACATATTGACCTATAATTTTCCAAAGCCCCTGTCTGGTTAGTTTTTTTCCTCTGTTATTTAAAAAAAACGACGTTTCTCTGTAATCTTTTTGTAAATGAGGGCGGGTCAGTTGTAAGTAGTCCGTCGCGGCTTTATGAGCAATACTTCCAAGAGGAATGATTCTTTCCTTATTACCTTTACCTATACATTGTACATAGGACAGTTCAAGGTTTACACTATGGACCTCAAGATCAATCAGTTCGGTAATTCTCATCCCGGTTGCGTATAGCAATTCGAGCATAGCCTTATCTCTGATACCAAGATGATCCCCTTTAGGCAAAGAAAGAAGCGTCTCTACTTCCTTAATAGAAAGTGTTTTGGGAAGTCTGAAACCAGCTTTAGGTTTACTGATCTCTGATACTGGATTACTTGTTACGATCTTTTCTTCCTGTAAATATGAGTAGAAACTCCGGACAGCAGATAGATGTCGGGTAATACTGTTTGTGCTGTATTCAGCTTGATTTAGAAAAATCACATATTTTTCTAAATCTTTAACCGTTATATGTTCTGCATGTAATTTATGCAGATAAAGATATGAAAGAAATTTTTTTA
>SKKY01000092.1 GCA_007123515.1 Clostridia bacterium | reverse complement strand
TTCTGAAGTGCCTTTGATGATAGCCTCTTACAGAGCCATTGCCCAAAAAGTATCTTATCCTTTACACCTGGGAGTGACAGAGGCAGGGACTATTAATAGTGGAATTATTAAAAGCGCCGTAGGTATTGGAAGTCTCCTGTCAGAGGGCATTGGTGATACGATAAGGGTATCACTTACCGGGGATCCTGTTCCTGAGATAGGAGTAGCCCTTAATATTCTTAAATCACTTCATTTAAGAAAAGGTGGCATAGACATTGTTTCCTGCCCTACTTGTGGTCGTTGTGAGATAGATCTTGAAAAAATTGCGATTGAAGTGGAAAAAAAGACGGCTCATTACCAAGAAAACATAAAAGTAGCGATTATGGGCTGTGTAGTAAACGGACCTGGTGAAGCAAAAGAGGCTGATATCGGTATTGCCGGTGGAAATAAAGAAGGATTACTATTTAAAAAAGGTAAAATAGTAAGAAAAGTACCAGAAGAAGCATTGATTGAAGAATTATTAAGAGAACTTGAAGAAATAAGGAGAGAAAAAAATGAAAGTTACTAAAGCATTAATGCCTACCTTAAGAGATGTACCCGCAGAAGCAGAAATTGTCAGTCACCAACTTCTTGTTAAGGCTGGATTTATCAGAAGAAATGCAGCCGGAATTTACAGTTATCTGCCTTTAGCATTACGGGTGTTAAGAAAAATAGAAACCATCGTTCGGGAAGAAATGGATCGTTCTGATGCACAGGAATTGCTTTTACCGATTATGCAACCGGCCGAATTATGGTCTGAAAGTGGCCGCTGGGATGTTTACGGAGATGAGATGTTCCGTTTAAAAGACCGTCATAACCGAGATTTTTGTTTGGGACCCACACATGAAGAAATTATTACTGATGTAGTTAGAGGGGAAGTAAAATCATATAAACAGCTTCCTATGAATTTATATCAGATTCAAAATAAATATCGTGACGAAAGAAGACCACGCTTTGGACTTATGCGTGGAAGAGAGTTTATCATGAAGGATGCTTATTCCTTTGACAGAGACTCTGCAGGTTTGGATGATTCCTATCAGACGATGTTTGATACGTATGTAAAAATATTTGACAGAATGGGTCTTGATTATCGTCCTGTGGAAGCTGATTCAGGTGCAATCGGAGGCGATGATACCCATGAATTTATGGTTCTTGCTGAAAACGGAGAAGCACTTATTGCGTATTGTTCATCTTGCTCCTATGCTTCCAATGTTGAAATTACAGAAATTAATGATACAGCAAAAGAAAAATTATCAGAAAAGCCCTTACTTAAAGTAGCAACTCCTGACAAAAAAACTATAGAAGAAGTTGCTGCCCATTTAGAAGTTCCACAGGATAACACACTTAAAACATTGGTCTTTGATGCTGACGGAGAAAAAATTGTTGTCGTTATCAGAGGTGACAGAATACTTAACGAAATCAAATTAAAAAGATTACTAAAGACAGACTTTTTAGAAAAAGCCGATGAGGAATCAATACAGAATCTTTTCAATTGTGATCCCGGCTATATTTCTCCATTAGGTATCAACGAAATAACAGTCTATGCAGATAATGAAGTAAAATATATGACCGATGCCGTATGTGGTGCTAATGAAGAAGGGTATCATTATCTTCATGCAAATACAGACAGAGATTTTGGAGAGATGACTTTTTCAGATCTTAGAGAAGTCGTCGAAGGAGATCTTTGTCCAAAGTGCAATGAACCTTTAATTTTTGCTAGAGGAATAGAAGTCGGTCAGGTCTTTAAACTCGGAACCAAGTACTCAGAAAGCCTGAGCGCAAAATATCTTGATGAAAACGGAAAAGAACAAATTATGGTCATGGGTTGTTATGGTATTGGGGTATCTAGAACCATGGCTGCTTGTGTAGAGCAAAATTATGATGATCGCGGAATCATCTGGCCTAAAGAGATTGCGCCTTATCAAATTGTTGTGATTCCTGTTCAGACTAATGATGAACTACAATATACCGAGGCAGAAAAAATATATAAAGAGTTACTGGCTAAAGGATATGAAGTCATGTTAGATGATCGTAAGGAACGTGTCGGAGTAAAATTTAATGATGCGGATTTAATCGGATATCCTTTAAGAATCACTGTCGGTAAAAAAATTGCGGACGGGATCATCGAATACAAGGAAAGAAATCAAAGCGAAAGTGAACAGATTCAGCCGGATGAGCTGTATGATAAAATTGCTACATTTTTCAAAAAGTAAAAATCGATTGAATGAGGGTTTATATGACTAAAAAATTACCGCCGGAATTGTTTGATGCTAATGATCAATGCCAGACGAGTAGATTTTTAAAAGATATTAATATTGTTAAAGTAGTGGTTTCCCAGGCTCAAAAAGCCTGGGATATCTATTTTCATGGAGAAATCCAATTCGATTATAGTAGTTTAAAGGCTGCCGAAAGCATGCTTTCAGAAAAACTACCTAAGATTTCAACAATAAACCTGTATCCTGTTTTAAAGTCTTCTTCTATAGAGGATCAGGAAGTCGTTTCGGGTTTATTAAAAATCATCATGGCTGATCAGGCACCTATTCTTCAAAAATGTTTTGATAAAACGATAATGTCTTACCAGGCATCTGAACAAACGCTGACAATCAAAACCGGGTCTTCCTGGTCGTATCAGTATTTGCAGAAAAAGAAGGCCTGTGAATTACTAAAAGAAAAAATAAAGCTTGAAGATGCAGAAATTTCAGAAGTCTTGTTTTTATTCGATCCTTCACTTGAATGTGGAGATGCGATAACTGATATCGAGAACTCGTTGCCTGCTATAAAGGCACCTGTGATTAACCCTGATGCAAAAAAAGATGATAAAAAATCCGATAATAAAAGAAAAGCTAAATCAGTTAATTTAAAGAACTACAAAGGCATCATTAAAAACTTGATAGATTTACAGGAAGAAGAAAATAATGTGGTTATTAAAGGAACCATTTTTGAAATAGCACAAAGAGAATTAAGAACCGGAAAAATTTTGATCACTTGTTCTGTAAGTGATGTCACCTCATCGATTGTTTGTAAATTTATTAAAAAAAAGGAAGAAGCTTCTCTTTTGTCCGAACTTTTACAGACAGATGAGGAATATTTATTCAAAGGAAATATTCAATATGATCAGTTTTTAAAAGAATATGTACTGTTATCATCCGCAGCTGAAAAACTTAAAAAGACGGAAAGATTGGATCTTTCTGATGTTAAAAGAACAGAACTTCATCTGCATACGAATATGAGTAAAAATGATGCAATGAATTCTGTTGATGAATATATAAAAAAAGCGGCTTTATGGGGACATAAGGCGATAGCGATAACCGATCATGGTGTTGCCCAAGCCTATCCGGATGCTTTTTTTTCCGGGGAAAAGCATGGTGTTAAAATCATATATGGGATTGAAGCGTATGTTTTTAAAGAAGATCCGATCCGAGAAAATAGCAGAAATATTTTCCATTTTATTATTCTTGTTAAAAACAGCACCGGACTCAAAAACTTATATAAAATGATTTCAGAATCACAGTTGAATTACTATAAGAAAGTTCCCCGGATTCCCTTCCGGCTTCTTAACGAATACCGTGAAGGACTGATTTATGGATCAGCATGTGAAGCCGGAGATCTTATTACATCCATTCTTGATGGCTGGGATGACCCGGAACTTCTTGAGGTGGCATCCTTTTATGATTTTCTTG
>SKKY01000051.1 GCA_007123515.1 Clostridia bacterium | reverse complement strand
CTTTCGGCGCTGGCCGGCTTTGGGCTTCCCGGTGGATTTTCCATAACACCTGGAGATGATGGTGAAGAGATTGACGAGGAATTAGCGTTAGAATTGGCTGAAATGGTTTCTGCAATTGATACAAGAAGGAACAAAAAGCAGGGAGAGCAGAAGTAATGAAAAAAATCAGTTCAAATTTGTTGATTATCCTGCTCTTTCTTATTTTTCTGCTTGCACCGATCGGAGATGGCTCCCGGTTTTTATTGATATCGCTTGTACCCTTGATTTTAGCTATAAAAAACGCAGTAATTTTAAGAGATCAGGTCTTGTATAATATTAAGAATAAAAAGTATTCCTATATAGAAAAAAAGTTCGGGAAAAAAAGGGCTTTTATCGCTTATTCTGTGTTGTTGGTGATCATTCCCTTACTTTTTGCTGTGTTTTTTGTAATCTCCGGCCTGCGTTTGCTCTAAATGCAACCGTGCTTGACATTAGCCAACCAATTCAATAAAATTGTTATCAAATGTTTACATCCCTTGATGCAGAGGAGTAGGTATAAAGTTATCTCCAGAGAGAAAAACCACTGGCTGTAAGTTTTTCGTTGATAATATACCGAAGGTAGCTGTTGAGGAGGCATTCTGAAAGAAGAGTAAGTTTGCCCGGGTCTGCCCGTTAACGCTATAAGAGCCGTTTTTCGGAATTAAGGTGGTACCGCGGAAGATAATACCTTTCGTCCTTGTAAGGATGGAAGGTTTTTTTATGCAAAAATTTAAGATAAAAAAGGAGTGAAGTACCTGATGTCGGAAGAAAAAAACATATCAAAAAGTTATGACCCAAAAAGCGTTGAACATAAATGGTATTCGTATTGGGAGGAAAATAAATTCTTTCATGCTGATCCTTCTGCACCTGGTGAGCCCTATACGATTGTGATGCCTCCTCCGAATGTGACGGGAACACTGCACTTAGGCCATGCCCTGGATAATACGTTGCAGGATATTTTAACCAGAGCCAAACGGATGCAGGGATATAATACCCTTTGGCTTCCGGGCACGGATCATGCTGGAATTGCCACGCAAGCTAAAGTAGAAGAGTTGCTGCGCAGTGAGGGGACTAATAAGTATGAGCTTGGCCGGGAAAAGTTTTTAGATAAAGCCTGGGAATGGAAAGAAAAATACGGAAATACGATTACAAAGCAATTGCGAGAACTTGGCACTTCCTGTGACTGGGACAGGGAACGCTTTACTATGGATGAGGGCTGCTCAGAAGCGGTAAAGGAAGTCTTTGTGGGACTTTACAATAAGGGTCTGATTTATCAGGGCCATTACATTATCAACTGGTGTCCAAAATGTTTGACAACCATTTCAGATATAGAAGTTGAGCATCATGAAAGCGAAGGGAAATTTTACTACTTCAAGTATCCGATAGAAGGAGAAAATGAATGTTTAGAAATTGCCACAACCAGACCCGAAACCATGCTAGGAGATAGCGGCATTGCCGTTAACCCAAAAGATCCAAGATATAGTGGGTTTATTGGTAAAAACGTGATCCTTCCTTTAGTAGGCCGAGTGATTCCGATTGTGGCCGATGATTACGTCGATATGGATTTTGGAACTGGTGCAGTAAAGATTACACCCGCTCATGATCCAAATGATTTTGAAATTGGGAAAAGGCATGGTCTTAAAGAGATCATTGTGATGAATCAGGATGCATCGATTACCGATGAATATCCCGACTATGCCGGTATGGATCGCTATCAGGCCAGAGCTAAAATAGTAGAGAATATGGAACAGCAAGGCCTGCTTTTAAGGATTGAAGATATAACGAATAATGTCGGTCACTGCTATCGCTGCGATACCTCCGTCGAGCCGTTTTTATCAAAACAATGGTTTGTTAAAATGCAGCCACTGGCCGAGCCGGCCATTGATGTGGTAAAAAGCGGAGAGCTTAGAATCGTTCCGGAACGATTTACCTCCACTTATTTAAACTGGATGGAAAATATCAGAGACTGGTGTATTTCCAGACAATTATGGTGGGGACACAGGATACCGGTTTGGTACTGTGATGACTGTAACGAGATTATTTGTCAAACCACAGATCCCACAAGTTGTACCGCTTGTGACTCAACCAATCTTCGTCAGGATCCGGATGTGCTGGATACTTGGTTTAGTTCCGCATTATGGCCATTTTCGACGTTGGGCTGGCCGAAAGATACAGAAGATCTTAAGCGATACTATCCGACGAGTGTGCTGGTTACCGGGCGGGATATCATTTTCTTCTGGGTAGCCAGAATGATCTTTACATCCCTTGAATTTATGAAAGAGATTCCTTTTAAGGATGTCTTTATTCATGGATTAGTACTCGATCCTCAGGGAAGAAAAATGAGCAAATCTCTGGGTAACGGCATTGATCCACTCGAGATCATTGAAAAGTACGGTGCAGATTCACTGCGATTTATGCTGATAACCGGAAATACACCGGGGAATGATCTGCGCTTCCAATATGAGCGCCTGGATGCAGCCAGTAATTTTGCCAATAAAATCTGGAATGCATCGAGATTTGTGATGATGAACCTGGAAGATTTTGAAGAAACAACCGCGACTCAGGCAGATCTGGCAGACCGCTGGATTATTTCAAGAGCCAACCAGGTGTCAATCGAAGTCAGAGAGCTGATTGATAAATATGAGCTGGGAGAAGCCGGCCGTAAAATCTATGAATTTATCTGGAATGAATACTGCGATTGGTATATTGAGATCGCCAAGATCTCTCTTTATGATAAAGAAAACACACAAAAAAGAATCCAGACTCAAAACGTATTGCGCGATGTACTAAAGACAGCCATGGAACTCTTGCATCCGATCATGCCGTTTATCACGGAGGAGATCTGGCAGCATCTGCCGGGCACATCAGGAACGATTATGAAAGCTGCGTTTCCTGAAGGTCTTGCTGAGAAAACAGATGTTGAAGCAGAACAAAAAATGGAGCTCTTTATGGATATAGTCAGGGGTATACGAAACATTAGAAGTGAGATGAACGTGCCACCCGGTAAAAAAGCAACGGCTCTCTTTTATACAGAAGAGACAAATAAACAGGCCATTATTAAAGAAACCGCAGGATATCTGCAATCGCTGGCTGCCGTTGAAGAAGTAGTGATTCTTTCGGATAAAAAAGAAGTCGGAAAATCTGCTTCCGTCGTAATAAAAGGCATTGAGATCTTTTTACCGCTTGAAGAGTTAATTGATCTGGATAAAGAAACCCAAAGACTGGAAAAAGAGATTAAAAAACTTGAATCGGAAGTGGACCGGATCGACAAAAAATTGTCTAATCAGGGATTTGTGGCAAAAGCGCCGCAGGAAGTTATTGAAAAAGAGAAGGAAAAACGTGAAAGTTACATGGTGGATTTAGCGCTTGTCAGAAAAAGAGTAGAAAGTTACCGCTAACCGGTAACCATACGGAGGCATCCATGGAATATAAAGAGGCGATTGCCTATGTCACAGATCTTTGCAGATTCGGCATTAACCTTGGTTTGGAAAGAACCAAAAAGCTTTTGGAGATAGCCGGAAACCCGGACAATGAAATACAAGTGATTCATGTGGCCGGGACAAACGGCAAGGGATCGACGGCGGCAATGTTAAGTGAGTGTCTGCAGTCAGCAGGATTTCTTACGGGTCTTTATACCTCTCCGCACTTACATTCCTATCGGGAAAGAATACAGATTAACGGTGACTGGATCAGTGAAAAGGAATTTGCCGGACATGTAGTGCAAATGAAAAACCTGATCAGTCACAATGCAGAACTTTTTAAAGAGCCACCGACAGAGTTTGAATTTCTGACGGTAATGTCTGCGCTTTACTTTTGTAAGCAGAATGTCGATTATGTGATTTATGAAACTGGACTTGGCGGCCGGCTGGATTCGACTAATGCGCTACAAACGGCGCTGACAATCATCACCAATATTGGTCTTGATCACCAGAAGATTCTGGGTGAAAGCCTTGCTGAGATAGCCAATGAGAAGGCGGCGGTGATCAGGCCATCCGGACAGGTGGTGGTGGCTGTTCAGGAATTCAAAGAAGCAGAAGCGGTAATCTATGAAGAAATCATAAAAAAAGAAGCCCGTTTTATTGCGTCGAAAGACATTTTGTTTCAAAAAAGAAGTCAGACAGATTTACCGCAGAAGATCTGGCTGCAAAGAGAACAACAAGAGATCAGTCTGGCTCTGGCCGGTGACCATCAAGTGGAAAATATGCTGAATGTGATCGCAGCTGCCCGCTTTTTGGCAGAACGGAGACCTATTGATTATGATCTATTTATGCAGGGTTTTCATAAGGTTTTTTGGCCGGGACGACTTGAGGCAATGGAGTATCAGGAGCGTCATTTCTTGCTAGATGTGGCTCATAATCCTCAGGGCGTAGCCCGTCTTCAGAAACACCTTACGACCCATTACGCTGATACAAAGATCTATTATCTGGCTGGAATGGCTGATGATAAGGACAAAGAAGGGATGATCAGGCAGATTGATCCGACCGCAGAAAAAGTAATCATTTCAAAACCGGATACTGTCCGCAGCGAAAACTGGAACATTCTTCCGGATGATCTGGTTTCTGACCCGCGGTTTATGACAGAAGAATCCATTTCCCTGGCCCTCGATAAAATTTGTCAGGTAGCCGGAAAAGATGATCTGGTGGTTGCTTTTGGATCCTTTTACTTTGTCAGTCCTCTAAGGGACATCATAGTAAAAAAACACTGAAACAGACTTATCAAGCAAAACAATATATGTTAGAATTATCACAAGGAGGAGATCGTTTTGAAAAAAGTAAAAATACCAGAAGCCACGATAGCCAGATTATCGGTATACTCAAGGTTTCTTAACAGAATGGAAAAAAATGGCGTAGATACCGTGTCGTCCGGAGAAATTGCCAAAGGCACTGCCAGTAATTCGGCGCAGGTACGTAAAGATTTTGCATATTTTGGAGGCTTTGGTAAACGAGGCGTCGGATATGATGTGATTGACTTAAATAGAAACATAAAAGAAATACTGGGATTAAATAAAGAATGGAGAGCTATCATTGTTGGAATGGGAAATCTGGGTAAAGCGTTAGCCTACTACCATGGATTTTCCACAAGAGGCTTTAAGATTATGGGACTTTTTGATAATGATCCTCAAAAAATCGGAGAAAAGATAGATACGCTGACTGTTCAGGATGATCAGGTGATGGAAAAATTTTTAGATAATAATGAAATTGATATCATGATCCTGACTCTTCCTGCCGAGTATACACAGGCTGTGGTTGACAGGGTGGAAGGTAAGGGAATTAAGGGTATTCTTAATTTTGCTCCAACCGTTATCCATGCTTCAGAAGGTACACAGATCAGAAATGTTGATCTGGCTGTTCACCTTGAAGTCATGAGCTATAACTTAACACACAGCATAAATAAAGAGCAGGAATAACAAGAAAATGTCCGCCCGTTGGGAAAGAATACCATCCGGTCCGGGCGTTTTCTTTGTCTGTGGCAAATAACAATGAGCAGTCATCTGCAGGAAAGAGGAAGATATATGAATATGATTCTTGCTTCAAACTCGCCAAGAAGAAAAGAAATTCTTCAAAAATTAAAAATTCCGTTTATGGTTAGGACAAGTCAGACTTCAGAGGAAGTATATATAGGAGAAGACCCCGAAATATATGTCCAGCGGATGGCGGAGGCAAAAGCAGAAAAAGTGGCCGAATCATTCAGGGACGCTCTGGTAATCGGTTCCGATACAATCGTGTGTCTTGGCGGAGACATTCTTGGAAAACCTTCTGATAAAAAAGAAGCGTTTGCGATGCTTAGGAAAATCAGTGGGAAGTCACACCTGGTTTATACAGCGGTTTGTATGATCAGCAAAGCTAAAGGGCAAAAGATAGCGATTCTTGAAAAGACCGTCGTTGATTTTGCAGAGCTTACTGACCGTGAAATTCAGGAGTACATTGACACAGAAGAACCGATGGATAAGGCCGGATCTTACGGAATTCAGGACCAGGGCGCACTTTTTGTAGAGGGAATAACAGGCTGCTTTTATAATGTGATGGGCTTGCCAATTCGCAGGGTATACGAGGAACTTCAAAAAATTGAATGAAGGTGAGAAAATGGAACAAAAAGCAAATCATGTGACTATGCGTCATTATCCTGCAGAAAGTAAACCCGTAGAAAGAATGCTCAGACTCGGTGCACCAGCACTTAATAACAACGAAATAGTAGCCATTTTACTAAACTCAGGGACCAGAAACAAAACGGCGCTACAGCTTTCAACCGAACTGCTCTCGCAAAGGACCTTGCATGAGCTAACAGAGACTACGGCGGAAGAGCTTACTGGCATCCAGGGAATCGGAGAGGTAAAGGCTGCCCGAATTATGGCGGCAACGGAATTGGCTAAACGAATCAATGCGGAGAAAGTAGAAGAAAGGCCTTGCATTTCCAACCCTCAGGATGTGGCTAATCTGGTGATGGAAGAGATGCGCTCTTATGACAGAGAATATTTTAAAGCCATATTACTAAATACCAAAAACAGAGTGATAGGGATTGAAACGATTTCTATCGGAAATCTTAACAGTTCTCTGGCTCATCCAAGGGAGATCTTTAAAAAAGCCATCAGGCGAAGTGCGGCATCAGTCATTTTAATTCATAATCATCCAAGCGGAGACCCGGAACCAAGTAAGGAAGATATTTTTCTAACAAAGGAATTGTTAAAAGTTAGTGAAATTTTAAAAATAAAACTATTCGATCATGTTATAATTGGTGAAATGAGGTATTATAGTATGAAGGAAAACAATATATTTTAGATTTTTTGAAATGGGGAGAAATAAATGGTAGGGTACAAAGATATCGGTATCGATCTGGGGACAGCAAATTCTCTGGTATATTTAAAAGGAAAAGGTATTGTATTGCGGGAACCTTCGGTTGTCGCTGTTAATACAGATAATAATAAAATTTTGGCTGTAGGTACAGAGGCGCAGAAAATGATCGGAAGAACACCGGGTAATATTATTGCGATTCGTCCAATGAGAGACGGCGTGATCGCTGATTTTGATACAACCTATAATATGATTAAATATTTTTTAGGACAGGTTCCGGAAATCAGTGGTTTTTTCTCAAAGAAACGGGTTGTGATCTGCGTACCGGCTGATGTGACTTCGGTAGAGGAAAGAGCCGTTAAAGAGGCGGCCATACAGGCCGGTGCATCGGAAGCCTATATTTTAGAAGAGCCAATGGCAGCCGCGATTGGCGTCAACCTTCCCGTTGAAGAGCCCACAGGTAGTATGATTGTTGATATCGGTGGCGGCACGACGGATGTGGCCGTGATCTCCCTTGGCGGAATTGTAGCGAGCAAGTCAATCCGTACAGCTGGTGATGAACTAAACAGCGCGATTATCAACTATATTAAGCAACAATATAATCTGATGATCGGGGAACCGACAGCCGAGCACATAAAAGTGTCTATCGGAAGTGCGTATAACCTTAAAGAGGGTCTGACCTATAATGTAAAGGGACGCGATTTAGTATCTGGCCTACCGAAGAATATTGTCATAACAGAAGAAGAAATCTATTATGCATTACATGAGACCATCAAAAAGATAGTAGAGGCGGTAAAAGCCTGTCTGGAAAAAACACCTCCTGAATTGGCTTCTGATGTTATGGATCGGGGAATTGTACTCGCCGGCGGAGGAGCTCTTTTAAAAGGTTTGGACAGAATTATTGCCGAGGAAACCGGTATTCCTGTATTTGTGGCAGAGGATCCTTTATCAGCGGTTGTTCTTGGTACGAGCAAGATGATTGAAAACATTGACAAACTAAAAGGGATCATAACAAAAAAACGATATAGCAGGAGATAATCATGGATAATAAAAAGATAGTGAAATTAGTGTCTGTGATTCTTATCTTTTTCGTGGCAGTGAGTGTTATCGGTGCTGTAACGGCCAGGGAAAAAAATTCGCTTAATTTTGTGGAAAGAGCGGTTCGCGTGGTTTCATATCCGTTTCAGCTGGTAT
The DNA here is from genome assembly GCA_007123515.1 of Clostridia bacterium. Classification (GTDB taxonomy): domain Bacteria; phylum Bacillota; class Peptococcia; order Peptococcales; family SKKY01; genus SKKY01. The sequence goes on along the minus strand of SKKY01000051.1, from coordinate 5,548 downwards.
TTAATCAGGTTTCGGACAGGGCGCAGGTACTGTTTTTGGATATGGGTGAACTTTCCGAATTAAGAGAGGAAAATGTTCAGCTAAGAAAAGAAATAAGCAGTTACAGTTATGAAATCGATCTGTTAAGAAAAGATCAGCAGGAGAATCAGAGATTAAGAAATCTGTTGGACTATAAAGAGCAAACAGAGGAAAATTTCGACCTGGTTGTAGCCAGAATTATCGGCAAAAGCAGCAATAACTGGCAAAGGAGTTTGTTTATTAATCTGGGACGCAATGATGGCATTGAGGAAAATATGGTGGTCATTAATCATCAGGGACTTGTCGGAAAAGTAATTAATGTTTCGGCGGGTACGTCAGAAGTGCTATTGATTCTTGACAGTGATTCCGGTGTTGGTGCTAGACTCTTTGAAACGAGAAAGACCATTGGGATTGTGCAGGGTAAAGGCATCGATCAGAACCAGCTCTCTTTTGTTCACTTGCCAAAAGAGATGGAAATTACTGAAGGTGACAGAGTCATTACCTCAGGGCTGGATGATTTTTATCCGGCCGAGCTGAACGTAGGAGTTGTTCAGGAAATCATTGAGACGCAAAGAGGGTTTACAAAAACAGCCATTCTGGCACCTGTGGTTGATTTTGAAAGTCTTGAAGAGGTTTTTGTTATTTCAAATTACAAGAAGTCTATATTTGAGGATGAAATAGAAGAGGAAGAGATGGAGTAAAACATTGCTTGAAATTATCGTTGTCATCATATCATACCTGGGCTTGATTCTGCAGAGCTCGTTTTTTGATTATTTTTCCATCGGCGGAGTAAAACCGGACATCTTACTTACCTGTCTGGTTTTTTATTCCATTTTTAACGGACACAAAAAAGGAATGGCTATGGGAGCGGGCCTGGGTCTGCTTGAGGATCTATTTATTGGACAATTTATCGGACCTATGGTAATCAACAGACTTATTATTGGTCTGGCTGTTGGTTTTTTTGCGAAAAATATTTATAAAGAAAATTACTGGCTTCCTGTGGCTATCCTTATCGTGACCACTTTTCTGTCTAATTTCTTTTTATGGACTTTTTATTCCATATTTAGCAGTCCGATTAGCGTAGGGTACTACTTGCGTATCAGCATGCTGCAAAGCATTTACAATCTGATTTTTCTGCCATTTTTTTACGTGATTACCTACCATATTACAAACAAAGAAAAGTGAGGATGACATGGATTTAAGAACAAGAGAATCTCTAAAAAAAAATCTTTTTGTGTTTAAAATATTGTCATTGCTTTGCTTTGTTATTTTGTTCGGGACATTATTTAAAATGCAAATTATCGATGCTCATGTGTATCAGACAAGAGCCGAATCAAACAGGATGAGATTAATCAGCATTCCTGCTCCCCGGGGCGATATTATCTCCAGAGATGAGGAAGTTTTGGTGCGGGATTATCCTTCCTTTGACTTGTACCTGACCTATATGGATGTGGTCGGAGCCGATCAGGCACTAGTCACATTGGTGGACCTTTTAGATGATCAGGATATTGATCAGGAATGGATTCATGAGCGAATCTATGAGAATCGCTTTCGTTCCTATGCTCCGATTGTCGTTAAAAGAGGATTAAGCATTGAAGAAGTATCAAGACTAGAGGCGCGCAAAAGTGAACTTCCCGGTATCCGGATTATAGAGTCTCCAAAGCGGGTCAACCTTTATCCCGGCATGGCTTCTCATGTAATGGGATTTACCAGCGAAATCGGACCGGAGGTCAATCAGCCAGGATTTGAAGACTATCGTCTTGGCGATCTGATTGGTAAGTCAGGAGTAGAAAGACAATACGAATCCTTTTTACGTGGGGCTGATGGTTTTCAGCGTGTAGAAGTTAATGCAAATAACAGACCGATTGGTTTTCTTGAAACAAACGAAGCGATTGCCGGTAATAATGTGATGCTGACAATTGATTTTGAGCTGCAGAAACTTCTTGATGAAAGCTTTGATGAGCTTTTAGAAGAACTGCAGGGAAATACAAGAACCCAGTTTGCCGATCAGGGAGCGGTTGTGATGATGGAGGTAAAGACAGGCAGAATTCTTGCGATGTCTTCAAGGCCGAATGATCCGATCCGAACCCAGAATAAAGTGACTCAGGGACGATACATTCCCGGATCAACTTATAAAATGATTACCGGTATGGCAGCCTTAGAGTATGCAAAGATCAACCCGCAGGAAATTATCTATAACCGCGGAGCCTATTGGGAGCCGCCGTATATCCGTTCCATTGCCCGAATTGGCCCCTATAACTATTACAGCGGTATGGCTCAGTCTGACAATGTGTATTTTCAGGAAATGGGAAGAAGAGCCGGCATTGATAACATTACCAAAATGGGAGAAGAATTCGGCCTGCACCTGCCCACCGGAATCGATTTACCTTACGAAAGTTTAGGCAGTACCGTTTTTCAGGGACTTCCTAATGCAGAAAAACGCGAAGCCTATTTTAAATGGGCCGAAACAGCAACCAATAACCGTTATGAGGCAAGAATCAGTAATCTTGAAGCAGAGTACGAACTAAAGATCAAAGAAGCTCCGGAGGATGAAAAGAGCTCACTGGAGCGGGAACGCAACAGAGAACTAAACAGAATGCGAGCGCAATGGCAGATCGACGTAAACTGGAATACTTCCTGGCATGCAGCCGACACCTATAACGTAGCGATTGGTCAGGGACGACAGAACTATACGCCCTTGCAGCTGGCCTCCTATGTGGCTCAGCTGGCTAATGAGGGTGTCAGAATGAAACCCTATATCGTTGAAAAGATATTTTCCGAAGAAGGCGAATTGATTAAACAATTCGAACCGGAAGTATCGGGCGTGGCTAATGTTTCACAGGATGCGATGGAAAAAACCATTCGCGGGATGATTATGGCCACCGAACCATTAGGGACAGCGCACGGTATATTCCGAAATTACCCTATACCGGTAGCCGCAAAAACCGGAACCGCACAACGAGATATAACCGTAGAAGAACCAGATGGTTTCGGAGGCGCTCAGACCTCCAGAATCATGCAGTCAGACGGCCTTTTTACTGCGTTTGCTCCGGCTGATGATCCTGAAGTTGTGTTTTTTGGGATTGTCGAAGCAGGAAACAGTGGCAGCGGATCAGCCGGCAGGCTTGCAAAAATACTCTTTGACCAGTATTTTGGTCTTAATCAGCCCGGAGAGTGACGATATGAAAGCAGTGACATTAAAAGCCAATACAGAGGGAATTTTTTTAATTTTCGATATGAACGAAGAGCTTTTGAAAATTGAAGAAGATCTGAAAAAAACATTTAAAGAAGCGGCCGCATTTTGGGGAACAGAAAAAGAAGTGTTTGTGATTCTTGAAAATTCAGATCAAGAGGTTGAGGATATGAAAATTATAGAAAATTTGTTACAATCATTGGGAATAAAGGTAAAAAATCACAGACACGATTCCCCGGGCGGTCAGCATGGCCAGACGGATAGTTATGGCAGCATTCAATCAGAAGGAAGCACGCTGCTGCTTCAGAAGAATATCCGTTCCGGGCAGAAAATAGAACATGACGGGACTATTGTAGTGATCGGTGATGTTAATCCCGGTGCTGAAATTAAAGCGGCCGGACATGTTATAATAATCGGGAATCTTAAAGGCAATGTTTTTGCCGGCTATAATGGTGACAGCGAGACGGTTATTTATGCTAACCGGTTTGAACCGAGCATCATAAAAATAGCAGATTGTATCGCTAAAGCCCCGGAAGGCAGTTTCAGTGATTTTCCGGAACCAGAACTTGCCAGAATCATAAAGGGTCGTATCGTAATAGAAAAAATCTAATTTGGAGGTCAAAGTATGGGAGAAGTAATAGTAATCACCTCTGGTAAAGGTGGAGTAGGCAAAACGACAACAACCGCTAACATCGGAACCGCACTGGCAAAGATTGACAAAAAAGTAGTGCTGGTTGATACCGATATTGGTCTGAGAAATCTTGATGTTGTACTGGGTCTGGAAAACAGAATCGTTTATGATATCGTTGATGTTGTAAAAGGCCACTGCAGGTTAAATCAGGCGTTAATTAAAGATAAGCGTCTGGAGGGATTATTCTTACTTCCCGCAGCACAGACAAAAGACAAAAATGCTGTTACTGAAGAGGAAATCAAAAAGCTGACGGAAGATCTCAAAGAAAAATTTGACTATGTTATTATGGATTGTCCGGCCGGCATTGAGCAGGGCTTTAAAAATGCAATTATTGGCGCTGACCGCGCAATTGTGGTAGCGACACCGGAAGTATCTTCTGTTCGTGATGCTGACAGGATTATTGGGCTGCTGGAAGCCAATGAAATTCCGGATACCAGGTTGGTGATAAACCGTTTGCGCCCTCAAATGGTAAAACAGGGCGATATGATGGATATCGAAGATATCATTGATATTCTCTCTATTAAGCTGATCGGTGTGATTCCGGAAGATGAATTTATCATTGTATCAACCAATCGTGGAGAGCCCGCTGTTAACAACGAAGACTCGATGGCTGGAAAAGCCTATATGAATACGGCAAAAAGAATTGTCGGAGAAGAAGTACCGTTTCTTAATCTTGAAGTTCAGGAAGGTCTGCTGGACAGATTTTTAAAAATATTTAGCAAGTAAAGGAGATTCTTATGGGATTTTTTGATTTTCTAAAAAAAGAGAGTAACCAAAAAGGCAGTAAGAGCATTGCCAAAGACAGACTTAAATTAGTACTGGTTCATGACAGAGCCAGCATGTCTCCTGAAGTATTGGAGGCACTCCGCAAGGAGATCATACAAGTGATTAGTAAATATGTTGATGTGGATAATAATAATATAGAAGTAGAATTAAATGACAATAACAATCAGGCAACATTAGTCGCTAACATTCCGATCAACGAGATCAAGAGAAAAAGAAATGTTTGAAAGTTATCTGAAAAAACTAAAGAGGCTCGATTACCTTCTTATTGTTGCTCTGGTTCTGTTGCTAGCCATCAGTGTTTTAATTATTGAGAGTGCCACACTGCATTTGCAAAATGATTTAGCAGGCAAACAGGCAACCTGGATTATTATCGGTTTGCTAACGATTCTCTTTTTTCAGAGATATGATTATGAAAATATAAAGAAGTACTGGCTCTATATTTATGCCTTTATGCTTGTTGGTTTATTTCTGGTGCCTATTTTTGCTCCTGAAATAAATGGACAGCGCTCATGGATTATTGTGCCTGGATTTGGTAGTCTTCAGTTTTCTGAAATCTGCAAAATCCTCTATATTGTCACCTTTGCTCATTTTTTAGAAGAAAGAAGAGATCAGCTCGATCGCTTTCGTGATTTTTTACCTCACTTTGCATTCCTTTTACCAATCCTTTTTCTCATTATGCTTCAACCCGATTTTGGCAATGCCTTAGTTTTTGTTCCGATTATGGCCGGGATGCTTCTGGCTGCCGGGGCTAATAAAATAATACTATTCTCCATATTCGGCGGAGGTTTTGCTGCAGTGGTTGGCTGGCTGCTGGCCCATATTCATCTGGGTGCATGGTTTCCCATAAAGGGCTATCAGTT
>SKKY01000008.1 GCA_007123515.1 Clostridia bacterium | reverse complement strand
TACGGAAATGTCCCTGAAGAACAGCTACTAACAAGTTTTTTTTGGATGACACTTCATGAAGCATTTGTACAGCTTGCAAAAAAAGAAGAAGACATCCAGTCTCTACTCTTAAACTTCAGAGAATATAATCTTAAGCATCATGATGAATACGTAAAACTATTCCCAGGTGCTGAGGAAACCTTTCAGAAACTAAAAGAGCATAACTATAAGATTGGAATTGTTACCTCTAAACTAAATAAGACAGCCCGCAGGGGACTGGCTCTGTTTGATCTTGAAAAATATGTTGATACTTTTATCGGAGCTGATGATACACCGATTCATAAGCCTGACCCTTTTCCGGTCTTGGCCTGCCTTGAAAAAATGGGCCGGTCAGCCAACCAGGCTTTTATGGTTGGTGACAGCCCACATGATATGGTAGCCGGAAGAAAATCCGGATGCAAAACAGTCTTTGTTACGTATTCAGTTGTCCAGGCAAAGAATATAGAGCTGCAGTGCGATTATCAAATTGATGAGTTAAAAGAACTGACCTCAATATTGGGCATTGTTTGAACCGTACAGTGCTTGCAGTCTGGGTAATTTTTTTCCACCAGATCATGAACCTCAGAAGAAATCACATAGGCTTCGGTCACAGTTAAATCAGGATTGACGGCGATAATAATGTCTGCAAAGAACTTATTGCCGAAGATCCTGGTTTTTATTTCCACAATCTTCTCTACCCCATCTATCGAACCAACGGTATCGCGAATCTGTTTAATATAGGTGGAAGACAAAGACTCATCAGTCAAGCTTTTTACCGCCTGTATATAAAAATCAATTCCCAGTTTTGCAATAAATGCAGCAACCACCAAACCGGCAACCGCATCAAAATAAATGTAACCCATTCTGCTTCCGATAATCCCCGCCAAGGCTATTAACGATGAGATCGCATCCGTTCTGTGATGCCAGGCATCAGCCTTCATGCTGAGACTGTTCAACTTATTAGCAGTCACTATTGTGTACCAGTACATGCCCTCTTTCAAGACAATTGAAAACAACGCACCGTAGATAGCCGTTACTGTAGGAATCATATATACTTCATTAACAATCAGCATCACACTGCGATAACCAATGCCTGCTGCCGTAATAATCAGGATCAGACTTAGTAGTTTAACAAAAATCGATTCAAATTTCTCATGACCATACGGATGATCGGCGTCAGCCTTTTTATTACTGACTTGCAGCCCAAAAATAGCAATCACCGTTGTGAGCACATCAGAAAGAGAATGCACAGCATCAGCCACTAATGCAGCACTTCGACCAAAAATTCCGGCTATGAGTTTCACCACAGCCAATAATAGATTCAAAAATACTGTTACCTTCATTACTTTTACGCCTTCACGATAATCCAAGCCATCACCTCTTAATAACTTTACAAATTAAGTTTCACTTTATCTATTTGCATTTTTCATATAAAATATATTCTATACCAAATATAAAGCAAAAAAAAGCATTATGATCACTATCATAATGCTGGCGGTCCAAACAAAGAGAACCAGGAAAAATTACAAAGATTAAACCGTAAACTTAGTAATGACTACTTACCCTCTCCTTTTTGGATTTAAAACATTTTCAGTAATTCTTTTTCAAAAAAATATTTTCATGACTCAGGAGGCATTTACAAATGGATAATCTGATTACCGTCGTCTTACTTCTTCTCATTGCATATCAGTTCAGAAGTCTATACTTAAGTTACAAAGCTCCCAATATCCTTCCGGAAGAAATTTCTGCTATTAAAAAAGATACCCGGGGGAAAATGCAAGTAATTGATGTTCGCTCTTCAAGAAAATACCAAAAGAGCCATATCAAAGGAGCTAAAAATATTCACCTTGCTACAATTAGTAATCATGTTGAAAAATTACCAAAAGATAAAAAAATTATTTTAGTCTCTACTAATGGCACCCAGACAGGCCGATTAACCATGAATCTGATAAAACAGGGTTTTGATGCCGTGAATCTTAAAGGCGGACACCGCGCCTATTTGAAACACTTAAAGAATTGAGATGCTTATGGATAAAAAGCAAAATGTCAGTTTTGGCTATTTTCGCGTAGCCGCTGCTGTTCCCAAAGTTAAAATCGCTAATCCCGAATACAATGCAGAGCAGATCCTTTCTATGCTCGATGAAATGAAAAAAGAGCAACCCGATCTGATTGTTTTTCCTGAGCTTTGCCTGACAGGTTACAGCTGCGGGGAACTTTTTGTGCAAAAAAGCTTACAGGATTCCGCTCTGGCAGCTCTTGGTTCCATTATCGACCATTCAAAAAACATTGATGCCTTTATTGCAGTGGGATCGATCGCTAATCAGAACCAGTCCTTATACAATTGTGCATTTATCATTTACAAGGGAAAACTTCTGGGAGTGGTACCTAAGATACACCTTCCAAATAAAAATGAATACTATGACAAACGCTGGTTTGTCTCTGGCAGGGATATCTCACAGGATACTCTATCTGTTCTTGGCTTTGATGTTCCTTTTGGCAACCTCGTTTTTTCAGCTTCCGATGATTCATTTACATTTGCTGCTGAAATATGTGAAGATTTATGGGCACCCGTTCCGCCAAGCAGCTTTTTATACCTTAACGGTGCTGAGCTTGTTATCAACCTTTCCGCAAGCAATGCTCTTGTGGCAAAAAGCGATTATAGAAGAGCTCTGATTTCTCAGCAATCTGCAAGATTTAACGGTGCCTACTTGTATTGCTCCGCAGGAGTTTATGAATCAACAACCGATTACGTAATGGACGGACAAGCCATGGTCGCAGAAAATGGAACCATCCTTAAAGAGTCGGAACGTTTTGAAAGAACGAATCAATATATTGTTACAGATATTGATCCAGAAGCACTACGGGCTCAGCGGATTCGAAATGCTTCTTTTTGTGAATCCGCCAATCATTTTGATTTATCCGGCATCCGCTCCATCATAGTGCCTTTTAAGATCAAAAAAAAAACCACATTTAAGCGATATATAGATCCGGCACCTTTTGTTCCTTCAAGCCCGGAAAACAAAGATTTACGCTGTAAAGAAATCTTTGCGATTCAGACTGCCGGTCTGGCTAAAAGAATGGAACATACCGGCATAAAAAAAGCCGTACTTGGCATTTCCGGTGGATTAGACTCCACGCTGGCTTTTTTAGTGACCGTTAAAACATTTGAACTACTTCAGCTTCCGATGAATAATATTATTGCGGTTACTATGCCCGGTTTTGGAACCACAGACACTACCTACCAAAACTCTTTGAAATTAATCCAAAGTTTTGGTACGACTCTGCTCGATATTGATATAAAAAAATCTAGCTTATTACATTTTGAAATGATTGGTCACGATCCTAATGACCTGGATGTGACTTATGAAAACGTCCAGGCTCGGGAAAGAACAGCCATTCTTATGAACCTGGCCAACAAGCATCGTGGTCTGGTGATTGGAACCGGGGATCTTTCCGAGCTGGCCTTAGGATGGTGCACCTATAATGGTGATCATATGTCTATGTATGCAGTGAATAATAGTGTGCCAAAAACATTGGTACGGCATTTGGTGCGCTGGAATGCTAATCAACAAGAAAAAAAGATCGCCGATGTTCTTTATTCCATTATTGGTACTCCCATTTCACCGGAGCTACTACCTAAGGGTGCCGATGGTAGAATTGAGCAAAAAACAGAAGATATTCTTGGTCCGTATGAAGTTCATGATTTCTTTTTGTTTCACTTTATTAAACACGGTTTTGATACTGAAAAAATATTATTTATCAGCAAAGAAGCCTTTAAAGAAAAATATTCGGACGCTGATCTAGAAAAATGGTTGGCCGTCTT
>SKKY01000002.1 GCA_007123515.1 Clostridia bacterium | reverse complement strand
GAAAGTCCTACTTTTTCAAGCACCTTCATGGCTTCTTGTTCTGCTTCTTCATAACTATATTTTTTAACTTGGATTAAGCCTTCTGTTACATTTCCTATGACCGTCATGTGAGGAAATAAATTAAAATGCTGAAAGACCATCCCTACTTCTTGTCTGATTAAATGGAGATTTTTCGATTTAGCATCAATAACTTTGCCTTCTATGCTGATGGTTCCTTTTTGCGGTTTTTCAAGAAAGTTTACGCAACGAAGCATCGTACTTTTACCAGAACCACTAGCTCCAATAATAACCACAACTTCACTGTCCTCTACCTTTAGATCGATGCCCTTTAATACTTTTACTTTTCCATACCATTTATGCAACCCTTTAATTTCAATCATTTATGCTTACCCCCTATACTCTGTGATCACTAACACCCAGTCTTTTTTCTATTTTCGCTACGATAATTGAGAAAAAGCTTGTTAAAAATAAATAGTAGATCCCGGCTACCACAAGCATCTCCATCATCATAAAGTTCGACGAGGCAAGCTGTCTGCTTCTAAGTATTAACTCACTTACGGCAATCGTACTGGCTAGGGAGGAGTCTTTTAAGGCAATAATGAATTGATTCCCCAATGGAGGCACTGCACGCTTAAAGGCCTGCGGCAGAATAATTCTTTTCATAGACTGCCAGGATGTCATTCCGATTGATAAGGCAGCTTCCCGTTGTCCTCTGTCCACCGAAGTAATGGCTCCTCTAAAAATCTCTGCGATATAGGCTGCATTATGAATTCCAAGTGCAATAATAGCAGCTGGATAACCAGGTATTCTGACCACTGAAGATAAACCATAATAAATGATAAACAATTGCAGAAGAAGTGGAGTCCCTCTGATTAGAAATATATATAAGCGAGAAAGTGAGTCAAGCACCCAAATATTTGATGTTCTCATTAATCCGATTACAATACCTAAAACCAACCCCAGTAGAATCCCCAGCGTGGTAATTTGCAGAGTGGCTACTGCTCCTGCCCAAAACAAGGGGAAATATTCAGGAAGAACTGAAAAATCCCACGGAAAATTATGTTTTATGTTCTGCCAAATAAAATAAATAGCAAGAAAAAAAGTAAAAGTGATGGCTATTCTAATAAGTTTCACTCTATTTTTTTCTATCCAGTTTTGATTCTTTTTAATTGCATCCATAGTTGTCACATCCTGCGTTTATTTTTTTATGTCATGTGGTTGGCTTTTACAAAAAAATAAAGCGACTCCCTACTTGAGAAGAGAGCCGCTAAGTTGTTATTCTGCTGTGATATCTTCTCCGTCATGCCATCTTTCGCTAATCGAAGTCAGCGTTCCATCGGCATGTAATTCATCAAGAATTCTATTTAATTCTTCAAGAAGTTCAACATCATCTTTATTAACAGCGATTCCCATTTCCTCGGTTCTTAATAAATCACCTGCAAGCATTAATTCATCTCCACCGGCAATCTGTCCCATTCCGCCGATAGCAACTAAACGATCGGTAATCACTCCATCAATTCTGCCATTAAGTAACTCCATCAATGTCTGGTTATCGTCTTGATAGTAGCGTACTTCTGCGCCGAGTTCTTCTGCATCATCAGCAAATGTTGTACCGGTAGCGACACCAATTAATAATCCATCCATTTGATCTGTATCAGTAATCCCAGAATCTTCTCTAACTACAAGTTGTGCACCTGAGAAATAGTAAGGAACGGTAAAGTTCACCACTTCCTGTCTATCCGGTGTGATAGCCATACTACCTAGAATACCATCATATCTGCCGGCACGCAGACCTTCAATTAAACCATCCCAGTCAGAGGTCACATAATTAAGTTCAACCCCTAAACGCTCGGCAATGGCTGCACCTGTATCTACATCAAATCCTACAACGTCGTCGCCCTCATAAAAATTAAAGGGCGGGTATCCCCCGCTCCCGACTACCGTTAATTCTCCGGCATCAAGAACTCGTTCTAGACTGTTACGTTCTTCTCCAGGCTGGTCACCGTTTCCACACCCTGCAAATATACCTAATGAGAGTGAAAAAACAACAACCAGAAATAAGCTTACTTTCTTTTTGTTTTTCATAATCATGCTCCTTTCAAATTTTATCGCACTAACTGACATTTCATATATTATCACAAGTTGTCTGTTCTGGCAAATTAAAAACCACCGTCTGTTTAGACAGTGGCTCTCTCTGCGCCAGTAATGGGTATTATTTTCTTTTTTGAATCATAGTAGTCACTTACACTTTTATAGACAACTGCAGAGATCACAATAACCCCTCCGACAATAGCCGACAGTGTCGGTATCTCACCGGTTCCGATTAATACCCAAACCGGATTAAGCAGTGGTTCCAAAACCGGAATCAAAATTCCTTCCAGTGTCGATACTCTTTGTATTCCGGTTGTAAAGAAAATATAAGCAATCCCTACCTGGAAAATGCCTAAGAAGCTGATTCCAATCAGACTCTCTTTCGTCATAATCATGCTGCCATAAAAAGGGGTCGCTATTAAAAAAGCAAAGAAATTGCCCCAGATAACGATCTCCAGGGGGGATCCGTTCTTAATTCTTTTAAGAGAGATAATCATTAATGCCATATTAATTCCACTTAGGACACCAAAAAAGTTTCCCAGCATATTCCCTCCATTGATATCTCCAATAAAGAAAAGAGCCATCCCCAAGAAAACAACCATAACGACAGCATAATCTTTTTTTGCAAAGGTCTCTTTAAAAAACCAAACTGAAAAGAGTAAAATCCAGGCCGGTGCCGTAAATTGAAGCAATATAGCATTAGCCGACGTGGTTAATTTATTGGCTACAACAAAAAAGGTAACTAAACAGGCATAGTTAATACCTGCCAGAAATCTGAATTTATCAAGACCAGGCAGCAATGTCCGGGTTTTAACTTGCCAGAATGCAATAAGAACCAGACAGGCAATGCCACTTCTCATTCCGGAGACCGCTAATGGATGCCATGCCACATACTTGATAAGCAATCCTCCAGTGCTCCATAAAATAGCAGCAACCGCCACTAAAAGTAAGGGTATCGCTTTTGAGTCTATCCCATTCTGATTTTGAAAATCAGTAACTGTTTTCTCTGTTTTCATTACATCCAGCCTTCTTTATCATTTTACTTATAATAGTTAATGCCTGCTTTAAATATTCTCAAATCCCTGTGCCCCGGTACATTAATAGCCACCTGATCCTGCATTCTTTCATTGTGACCCATTTTTCCTAAGATTCTGCCATCAGGACTTGTGATGCCCTCAACGGCAAGCACTGATCCGTTAGGATTCCAGGCTATATCATAGGTTGGATGACCTTTTTCATCAACATACTGACTGGCAATCTGACCGTTAGCGATCATCATATCAATTTCTTTTGTTCCGGCACTAAAGCGTCCTTCTCCATGAGAAAAAGCAACCGTTGCCACATCCCCGGGCTGGTATCCGTTAAGCCAGGGAGAAAGATTAGACACAACCTTCGTATTTGACAAGCATGAGATATGCCTTCCGATACTATTAAAGGTAAGCGTTGGCGAATCTTCTTGAATATCCCGTATTTCGCCGTAAGGAACCAACCCTAGTTTGATTAAGGCTTGAAAGCCATTACAGATTCCAAGGATCAGTCCGTCACGCTTAGTAAGCAGCTCCATCACTGCCTCTTTAATTTTCGGGTTTCTGAAAACAGTGGCAATAAATTTTCCGGACCCATCCGGCTCATCCCCTGCACTAAAGCCACCCGGCAGTGCAATGATTTGAGACTCATTAATCAGTTTAGCCATCTGATTTACCGATTCTTCAATATCCTGAGGTTTTAGATTTCTAAAAATCATCATTTCAGCCTGCCCTCCGGCTTCATTAAAGGCTTTTGCTGTATCATATTCACAATTAGTGCCCGGGAAAACAGGAATCATAACTTTTGGTCTGGCAATAGCCACTGACCTAGAGATGACCGGCCCTTTGTCATAAAACACTTTTTTTAATGGACCATCTGTTTTTTTCTGAACAGGAAATATTTTTTCTAGAGGCTCTTCCCAGGCTTTTTTTGCATCTGAAAGACTGATTTCTTCACCGTTTAAGATAATCACAGGAAGATCGGATGTTTGACCGAGCACCACATAATCAAGCTCTCCAAAAAATTCCCGATTTAGATCTTTTTCTTCTATTTCAATAATCAAAGATCCGTAATCTGGCAAAAACAGGGTCTCATGAGAAATTCCACCGATAAATTTCATTCCGATTTCGTTTCCAAAGCACATTTTTGATATTGCAGCTGCGATTCCCCCATGTCTTATACTTTGACAGGATAAAATTCGGCCCTCTGCCATGCGCTGATTGACAAACTCATAATTTTTCTTTAATTGCTCAATATCCGGAATTTCCTGCTTGTCTCTTTGTAGCGGCAAACAGACAACTTTATTGCCGGCTCTTTTAAATTCAGGAGAGACAACCTGATCAGAATGCAGCGTACTGACTGCAAATGAAACAAGCGTCGGCGGAACATGCAGATCTTTAAAAGAACCAGACATGCTGTCTTTACCACCGATGGCCGGAATTTCAAGCTGATGCATCAGATAATTAGCTCCTAAAATCGCTGCGTAAGGTTTGCCCCATTTTTCAGGGAGATCACCAAGCTTTTCAAAATATTCCTGCAAACTCAGGCGTATCGTTTTATAGCCTCCTCCACAAGCCACTATTTTCGCTACTGATTCAAGCACAGCATAAAGGGCTCCATGAAAAGGACTCCATTTTCCTATCGCAGGATGATACCCGTAGCTCATAATAGAAGCGGTTTTTGTCTGCCCTTCAAGCAAAGGAATTTTACAGACCATGGCTTCCGCTGGGGTCATCTGTGTTTTTCCTCCAAGTGGCATCAGGACTGTACCGGCTCCTATTGTCGAATCAAACATTTCTGTAAGACCCTTTTGACTGGCAACGTTAAGATCTTTAAGGTTTTCCATCCAGGCTTCCGTAAAATTTTTCGCATGATTTATCGCATCAGGGATCTTGGTGAAATAGTTTTCTTTGTCGTTTACGGTTGTCACTAAGACCTTGGTTTTTTGTTTAATGCCATTCGTATCAAGAAATGCCCTATCAAGATCTACAATTTTTTTACCTCTCCAACGCATAATCAGGCGATGATTATCGGTAACCACAGCAACCACTGTGGCTTCTACATTTTCTTTTTCGGCAAGAGCAATAAATTGCTCTGCGTCTTTTTGATCAACCACAACAGCCATTCTCTCCTGAGACTCTGAAATCGCAAGTTCAGTACCATCAAGTCCCTCATACTTCTTAGGAATGCAATCAAGATCAACTTCCAGACTGTCTGTTAACTCTCCGATTGCTACGGATACGCCTCCAGCTCCAAAATCATTGCACCTTTTGATCATTTTGCTGACTAAGGGATCTCTAAACAGTCTTTGAATTTTTCTTTCTGTTGGAGGATTTCCTTTTTGCACTTCTGCTCCGCAGCTAAAGATCGACTCTTCATCATGTTCTTTAGAAGATCCTGTCGCTCCTCCACAACCATCTCTTCCGGTTCTGCCTCCGACTAAAATAATTAGATCACCCGGTTCTGGTTTTTCTCTGACTACATTTTCTTTTGGGGCAGCAGCAATTACTGCGCCGACTTCCATTCTTTTAGCCACAAAATCTTCATCATAAACTTCAGCTACTTGTCCTGTAGCAAGACCAATCTGGTTACCATAAGAACTATAACCATGCGCTGCTTCTGTAGTAATTTTTCGTTGCGGAAGTTTTCCGGCCAATGTCTCAGAAACCGGCTTGCGTGGGTCAGCCGCTCCTGTAACTCGCATAGCCTGATACACGTAACTTCTGCCGGATAGAGGGTCTCTGATGGCTCCTCCCAAACAGGTAGCCGCTCCGCCAAATGGTTCGATTTCTGTTGGGTGATTATGTGTTTCGTTTTTAAACATCAACAGGTATTCCTGCATCTGTCCATCGACATCTACCTGAATCGTAATACTACAGGCATTGACTTCTTCTGAGGCATCAAGATCTTCAAGTTTTCCTTTTTTACGCAACTCTTTCATCCCGATTACAGCCAAGTCCATTAGACAAAGATCTTTTTTATCTTTTCCGTACACATAGTCCCGCTGATCAAGATAAACCTGATGAGCCTCTTTGATAATGGCTGCAAACGGACCATCTTCAATTGACACTTCTTCAATCTCTGTCAAAAAAGTGGTATGCCGGCAGTGATCCGACCAATACGTATCGATTAATTTTAGTTCTGTAATCGTAGGATTTCTTTTTTCTTTATTTTTAAAATATTCCTGACAAAAAAGAACATCTTCTATGTTCATGGCAAAGCCGGTCTCTTCTGCATAACTGGCAAGTTCTTGTTCTGACATTTCAATAAATCCTTTAATAATCGCCACATCGGCAGGTGTTTCACTTTGTTGCTCAAGCGTAAGTGGCTTATCGAGAGTTACTTCATGAGAATCAACCGGATTGATTACATACTCTTTTATTTTTTGTATCTCCTGCGGTGACAAAGAACCATATAAGATATAGACTGTGGCATGCAGCACTTCCGGTTTTTCTTTTTGTGTAAAAATCTGAATGCATTGTGCTGCAGAGTCACTTCTTTGATCATATTGACCAGGAAGATACGCTACTGCAAATTCATGGGCTCCCTCATGTGTCGGAATCATTTCATGATATACATAGTCGACATTAGGTTCCGAAAAGACGGCGCTTACCGCCTGTTGATATTCTACGTCACTAACTCCGGAGATATCATAGCGGTTAATCAGCCGAAGTCCGCTTAGCTGATCAAGCAGCAAATTCTCTCTGAGATCCTGTAACAGACTAGTAGCAGCTACATCAAATCCTTCCTTTTTTTCAACAAAAACCCTTCTTACCTCTGACACATAATCACTCCTAATTTATATAGTTATAATAACTTTAAATATTTAACAAAAACCTGTAGAATAATTTATATTAGATTTTACCATATTATTGCAGATTATTATAATCCATTATCTTACTATTTTCTCAAAGTGGAGGCGTTTTTATGAAATATGTACCATTAGGAAAGACAACCGGCTTAAAAGTGTCCGAGCTGTGTTTTGGAGTGTTATCAATGGGACCTCTTCAGGCAAATCTTAACCCAAAAGAAGGAGGCTTGTTGTTAAAGAAAGCCTACGAAAAAGGCATTAACTTTATTGATACCGCTGAACTTTACGGAACCTATCCTCATATCAGAGAATCGTTACAAGGCATTAAAGAAGAAGACGTTATCATCGCATCAAAATCGTTAGCCAGTGAGTATAAGGATATGGAACAATCCGTTACAGACTGCCTTAAAGCGTTAGGCCGCTCCTATATTGATATTTTTCATCTTCATTCAGCCAAATCAGAAGCTGACGTTTTCGAAAAAAAATCTGGTGCTTTGCAGTGTCTTTTAGACTATAAAGAGAAAGGATTAATCCGTGCGGTAGGCATTTCGACTCATAATGTGGATGTAGTCAAAGCTGCAGCATTGGTCCCGGAAATCGATATTGTCTATCCGATTATCAATAAAGCCGGATTAGGAATCATCAATGGAACTACAGAAGATATGCTACAAGCCATCCGATTATGTAAGAAGCATGACAAAGGACTTTATGCGATGAAGGTTCTCGGAGGAGGAACGCTTCTTCACAGCTATCAGGAAGCCCTTGACTTTGCCAGAGGCATTGACGGAATGGACTCGATATCAATTGGAATGATCAATGAAAAAGAGCTTCATCTCAATCTGACCTATTTTAATGATCTGCCCATCAAAGAGTCAATGCTTCCGGAGTGTGTTTCCGGAAAAAAAGTGGTCATCCTTCAGAATATTTGCAAAAAATGCGGTAAATGTATTACAGCCTGTCCGAATAATGCAATTACGATTACCAACGATATAGTGACCGTCGATGAAAGCCGTTGTCTTCTTTGCGGATACTGCCATCCGGCCTGTCCGGAATTTGGAATTAGAATCATTTAATCAAAAAAGTGGGTCACAGTCTCTGTGAACCCACTTTTTATTAGTTTTGTTGTGCAAGCTCATAGACACTTCCCAGATAATCAATGACATAGATTTCCCCGTCATGATCAAGACCAAAGGAAGAAATTCTTAAACTTGTTTCTGCAATCAGACGATTATCTGTGTTCCCGTCTTCATCAAGCCATAAAGCCCAGATTTTTCCGGTAATAAAATCTCCGTATACATAGGCCTGATATAATTCCGGAAAATTCTGCCCATAGTAGACATAACCTCCTGTTATCGATTTGCCAACCGGATGATAGTATTCAAAAACCGGTAACTCTAATCCGCTTTGATCACAGTCAGCACTTTCCGGATAACATAACGTTCCCTCCATAATATTCCATCCATAGTTCTTTCCCGGTTCTACCAGATTAATTTCCTCTACCTTGTTTTGACCAACATCAGCCACCCATAACCAATCCCTTTTTTCATCGAAACTGAATTTCCAGGGGTTTCGTAAGCCATAGGCATAAATTTCCTCTAGTATACCCTCCTGATTTCCGACAAAAGGATTATCTTCAGGAATAGCGTATTCTTTACCTTCCGAAGAACGGTCTACATCGATCCGTAAAATATTTCCATGGATATCAGAGGTATCCTGAGACAGATTTCTTGGATCGCCGGCTGAACCTCCGTCACCGGTGGCGATATAGAAATAGCCATCAGGGCCAAAAGCGACTTTTCCTGCATTATGATTACTAAAGGGCTGGTAAAACTCTAAAAGGACTCGTTCGCTATCGGCAAGACCGGATAACCGATTTTCAGAAGCACTAAATTCAGAAACAACTGTCCCTGCTCTGTTCGTATAATTCAGATAAAACAAACCATTTTCAACAAAATCGGGATGAAAAGCCAAACCCAATAACCCTTTTTCAGAGGCACTGGTGTCTACTCTGTCACTGATATCCAAAAAAAGATCCTTGCGATAACCATCGGTTGAGGATTCCATCCGATAAATGCGACCCCTTTTCTCAACAATGTGTATCCCGGACGTCTGATCTTCATGGATTTGAAAATCAAGAGGCTGGGAGAAATCTGTCCCCGGGAATGCTTCTCTGACGCTCAGCATCTCAGACATACGTTCTTCAGGCAGAAGAACCCTGTCATCCATTGGATCTTCAGAAACTTCATTGTCATTGCCGGCAGCTCCGTTTTGAGTTTCCGGGGCAATAACGGGCGGCGGACTCTCCCTCGGTCCACAACCTGAAGCTAAAAATAAGATCAGACTCAATATCAAACTTATGGTTATCAGTATCGGTTTTTGCATACCCTCATCCCCTTGTTCTTTCGTTAATGGCAATTTACCCATGAATCTGATTTCACAAACCTTTTTTTATAATGATTATATTCAGCCTGATCGGGGTAAGGTCTTTTATATAAAGGAGTTGATTGATATGATTCAAGCCGTTTATAAAGACACTGTTATTGCACAGTCTGAAAAAACTATTTTCCTGGAAGGTAATCATTATTTTCCGGCTGAGGAGGTAGAAACGAAATATCTTATCCCAAACAACCACCGGACAACCTGTCCATGGAAAGGGCAATCTCAATATTACGACATCAGCGTTTCTGATAAAACCCCGAATGCTGCCTGGCATTACCCGGAACCTAAAGAAGCCGCAAGTGATATAAAAGGGCACATTGCTTTTGATACATCGATTATAGAAGTTAAAGATCTTTCAGAGTAAAAACAAGCCATCTGATTCATTAACAGAATCATATGGCTTGTTTTATCTCTATTAACTATTACTTCCAGGGTTGATCATGTATCAAAACTTTATTGTCTGGACTGACCGATTTTAAGTAACGGTACACATAGGCTTCTCCATGAGAGCCTTCTGTAAAAAAGACTTTGGTAATCACTCTCTGATAGAGGTCTCCTTCATCTTCAAGCCAATCAAGTTCCCTGAGTATTTTTGCATCAATTTCATAGACTTCACCAAGGACTTTCTGCTCTTCCTCAGCAATAATCCCCGGGTAAGATCCAAGATCATATAAGGCGTAGCCTTCAATATGAGCCTGTCCTTTAAAAGAAGCCTCAGAAAGGAACTTTTCATGATTTTCCCGCCCCTGCATAAGGGTTCCATAAACAAATACCAGCATCTTAGATGCCCGTGCCTATATACTTCGTATGAAGATATTCTTCTATACCGTAGTAGCCACCTTCTCTACCGAAACCGCTGGCCTTGACCCCACCAAAAGGCGCTTGTGCACTGCTGATTCTTCCGGTGTTAATGCCTACCATCCCAAATTCCAATCCTTCACTGACTCTGATTGCCCGACTTATGTTTTCTGTGTAAAAATAGGATGCCAGACCAAAAGGGGTCTGATTAGCGATTCGCAAGGCTTCTTCTTCTGTTTCAAATGCGGTAATCGGTACTACAGGTCCAAAGGTCTCTTCCTGCATTATTTTCATGTCTTCTGAAATATTTCCCAGTACCGTTGGCTGGAACAGGTAACCACCCTGATTATCTTTTTGACGATATCCCTGTCCGCCAAATAAAAGGTTGGCGCCTCTGTTTAGGGCATCATCTACATGTTCTGAAATTTTCTCATACCCCTGACGGTCAATAACAGGTCCCATATCATTTTCTTCAAATCCACTGCCAGCTTTTAGTGAAGCAACTTTTTCAAGCAACTTTTCCTGGTAAGCAGGCAAAATGCTTTTTTCCACAAGAACCCGATTTGTGGCAATGCAAACCTGTCCGCAATTTCTGAATTTAGAGTCGATGGTACCTTGAACCGCTTTGTCCAGATCGGCATCGGCAAAAACAATAAGCGGTGCATGTCCGCCAAGCTCAAGAGAAACTTTTTTAACAGTCTCAGCAGACTGCGCCATCAGAAGCTTCCCAACTTCAGTTGAACCGGTAAACGAAATCTTTCTTAAGGATTCTGCTTCCATAAAAATTTTACCGATCTCAACCGGATCCCCGGTAACTAGCTGACAAACTCCATCCGGAAAACCGGCTTCATCAACTAAACGGAAAAATTCATAGGCTGTTAATGGGGTCTGTTCTGCCGGCTTTATGATCACCGTACATCCCGCAGCTAAAGCTGGAGCCATTTTCCGAACAAACATGGCCAGCGGAAAATTCCAGGGAGTAATGATTCCTACAGGCCCAACAGGTTGTTTGATTACCTGCATACGCATCGTTTTATGTGTGGGCTCTAAAATATCACCTTTGATCCGAATTCCTTCTTCTGCATACCAAGAAAGATAACTGGCTGCATATCTTACCTCGCCAATTGCCTCCGAAAGAGGTTTTCCCTGTTCAAGTGTAATCATTTTAGCCAAACGCTCTTCATTTTCTAAAACCAGATCATATAATTTACGAAGCAGTGCGCCTCTTTCATAAGCAGACTGCTTCTTCCATCTCTTAAAACTTTCTGCTGCACAGGAAACCGCCTGTCTTACATCCGATCCTTCGGCAACAGACTGCGAGCCGATCGGCTCTAAATCATAAGGGTTTATCACTTCTAGATGTTGTTTATCAGCGCCTTCTCTAAACTGTCCGTTGATATATAATTGTCCTTTTTTCATTATTGCACCTTCTTTTTTAAAAAATTGCGTTTAATTGATACATTATCGGGTATAAGTAGCAAGTGACTATTTTTACCCCGAGGTGATCTTTTGGAGACAAAAAGTGATTTTAAAAATCTTAAACGACAAATTGAGGAATTATTAAACAATTATGCTAAAGAAAAAGAACCCGATCAGAACAAGCTGATCGATTTTATAATTGATCAGTTCAGCACCTACCACAGAGAGCTGGAATTTCAAAATGAGGAACTGCGGAGAATTCAAAATCAGCTTGAAAAAAATGAACGCTATTTTTTTTCAATTTTTGATGATTCTCCTGTTGGTTATGCCATCTGCAATAAAGACGGCCAGATTTTAAAAGCCAACAAAACATTGATTGCTATGTTAAATGTAGACTTTACTGATGTAATCAGGCACTCTTTTACAGAGCTTATTGCCGCTCATTCTCAGGATGATTTTTATCTCTATCTCAGAAAACTGCAAACCGTTTCATCGCAGGTAAGAATCAGCCTGGACTTTAACTATCAAAATTCTTCCAGAGAATTCACCCTGGTCAGCTCCCTGTACAACGATGGAACTGAAGAATTTATAAGAATTGCCGTAGTATAAGTCCCACTTATTCCTTTTTCTGTTTGTTGATATTGATTAAGCACAATGCTATATCATCAATAATTTCCTGGTCAGCGGTCATGTCCTCCAGAAGACTTACTAAAAGTCTGCTTTTGTCTTTTAGTGAGTCTTTTATTTTTTGCCTTAATACTTCCGTTACCTCATCATAAGTTAAGTGATTGTTGTCAATCAGGCCATCTGAATAAAAGATAATGCTGCTGATTTGGTCAAGATTCATAACTGTGCCTCTGTAATCATAATTAGCGCTAACTCCAAGCAGCAAATTATTGGAAATTAAAAATTCTACTTCATTTTCAGGATCGACAACAATGAAATCAGGATGACCGGCGCTGATATAGGTAAAGGTATTATTCTTCACATCAACTTCAACAAAAATCCCGGATATGTATCGGCTGATAATCGATTCGTCATCATTAAAATCAGCTACCATCTTATTAACGGCATCCACAGCTTCTTTAAAGCCTGTTGTACTGCAATAGTCCTCAAAGACAGTCAGAGCTTTTAATCCAATAATGGTCGATGAAGCACCGTGCCCCATAACATCAATCAGAGAAATAATGTAACGTTCATCCGGAAACCTCTGGAAGCTGACAAAATCACCACCAAGATAATTATAGGCCTTTATTTTTGCCCGAAAATCAAGATTAGCGTCCTGATAGGGGGAAGGAAACATGCTGATCATAATATCTTTAGCCAGCCTGACTTCATCCTGCAGCTCACTAGCCAGCATTTTTTCCCGTTCTACCGTTTTCCCGATTTTTAAAAACCTGATAACTTCACCCTTCTTATTAGTAATCGGTGAAATAGTGCTTTCTTCATAAAATAAACTTCCATTCTTTCGTTTATTTATAAACACACCTGACCAAACATGGCCCTCATTAATAGTATCCCATAATTCCTTGTAAAACTCTTTGGTATGGATCCCACTTTTTATCAATACAGGAAGAGAACCAATCAGCTCTGTCCGATTATATCCGGACAGTTCTTCGAAATAAGGATTTATATACTTGATGATGCCCATATTATCAGTAATTACAATCGCATTTTTAGCCCCATTAAATACATTCTGCAGGATCGAACGTTCCACACCATAATCCTGTTCCTGTAAAAGGATATTAACAATATTTAAAAATTCATTTCTTTCAAAATCTTCCCGTAAAACATATCTGACGCCTTTTTCATAGTACTCATTGATTTTATTCTTCTCGGCCTGCGCCGCAATAACCACCACATGATAGTAGGAATTTTTGAGATTTTCAAATTCATCAGCTCTGCGGCTTAGAAAAAAAGAGTCAACAACAACAATATAGTTCGGAAACTCATAGTCTGATTTTATTAAATCTTCCTGATCTAATAATGAAATGATTCTATCTTTTTGTTTATGATCCCTGACTAATACCTGTATATTATTGTGTTTAAGCTGCTTTGGATACATCCGGCACCACTTTCTGTCTAAATTTTTATTAGTTCTAAAGTTTTATTTATTATTTTATCCTTAGTT